>JBBRID010000273.1:0-5648 GCA_038221635.1 Burkholderiales bacterium | reverse complement strand
GTTGCAAGCGGCGCCGCAGCGCGAAGCGATCTGGGACGAACACCAGTCCATTGCCGAGGCCATCGCGGCCGGCGACATCGAACAATCCGTCGCTCTGATCGAACGACACGCCCGGCAGGCGCGCGAGAACCTGCTAGGGCTGCTTCCCAACGTACTCGCCGACTTGTCGAAGGCCATTCCATGAAACTCTCCGCAGCCCAGCTCGAACAATTCGACCGTGACGGTTACCTGTTTTTTCCTGGCCAGTTCAGTACCGAAGAAACCCGCACGCTAACCGATGCGGTGCCCGAGCTGTATAGCCGCCGCGAGGCCTACAACGTGCGCGAAAAGGGCAAGGAAGCCGTGCGCACCAACTTTGCGGCACATTTGTACAGCGAGCCCTTTGCCAAACTGGCGCGCCATCCACGGATGGTCGAGCCGGTGCAGGAGCTGCTCGGCGAAGCGCTGTACATGCACCAGTTCAAGATCAACGGCAAGATGGCGTTCGAAGGCGACGTCTGGCAGTGGCACCAGGACTACGGCACCTGGCTCAACGACGACCAGATGCCGACCGAGCGCGCGATGAACGTCGCAATCTTTCTCGATGACGTGAGTGAATACAACGGCCCGCTGATGTTCATACCCGGCAGCCACAAGAGGGGCGTCGTCGACGCCAAGCACGATTTGACGACGACCAGCTATCCGCTGTGGACCGTTGATAACCAGTTGATCGCTCAGCTTGTGGACCGTGCGGGCGGCAAGAATGGCGGCATCGTCTCGCCACAAGGACCTGCCGGATCGATGATCCTGTTTCACAGTTGCCTGGTGCATGCGTCGGGCTCCAACCTTTCGCCGTTCAACCGAGTCGCGGTGTACCTGAGCCTGTGCGCCGTCAGCAACCACATCCGCCGATTCAAGCGGCCCGAGTTCATCGCCCACCGCGATTTCACGCCGATCGACTGCCTGCCCGACGATTGCCTGCTGCGCGACTACCCGGTTGATCTGCCGTGGAAGCACGGCCTGCCGGCAACGGCACTGATCACCTCGGCCGGCGATCAGAGGAAGGCAGCATGAGCCTTTTCAACCAGTTGCGACAACGCGCCGCGGACAAGCGGCCAATTCGAATCGGCCTGATCGGTGCCGGCAAATTCGGCTCGATGTACCTGGCGCAAATTCCACGCACACCGGGCGTGCATCTGGTCGGCATCGCCGATCTGTCGCCCGATGCTGCACGCGCCAATCTGGCCCGCGTCGGCTGGAAGGCCGAACGCACGCAGGCCTCGAGTCTCGACGAGGCGGTGCGCAGCGGCACCACGCACATCGGCGACGACTGGCAGGCCCTGGTAAGCCACCCGGCGATCGACATCGTCGTCGAATGCACTGGCCACCCGATCGCTGCGGTCGAGCATTGCCTGCGCGCCTTCGACAATCAAAAACACGTCGTCAACGTGACGGTTGAAGCTGATGCCTTCTGCGGTCCGTTGCTGGCGCAACGCGCTGCGGCTGCGGGTGTGATCTATTCGCTGGCCTTCGGTGACCAGCCGGCCCTGATCTGCGATCTGGTCGACTGGGCGCGCACCTGCGGCTTTCCCGTCGTCGCGGCTGGACGTGGCCACAAATGGCTGCCACATTTCAGCGAGTCGACGCCCGAGACGGTCTGGAACAACTATGGTCTGACGCCCGAACAGGCGAAGCGCGGCGGCCTGAATCCGAAGATGTTCAACAGCTTTCTTGATGGCTCGAAGCCGTCGATCGAATCGACTGCGGTGGCCAACGCCACCGGCCTGACGGTTCCGAGCAACGGCTTGTTGTATCCGCCCGCCAGCGTGGCCGACATCCCGTCGGTAACCCGGCCGATTGCCGAAGGTGGCGTGCTGGAGCGCAAGGGCATGGTCGAGGTGATCTCGTCGTTGCAGACCGATGGCACGCCGATCGACTACGACATTCGCATGGGCGTGTGGGTCACAGTCGAAGGCGAGACGGACTACATCAAGAACTGCTTCGAGGAATACAACGCACACACCGATCCCACCGGACGTTATTTCACGCTGTACAAGCGCTGGCACCTGATCGGGCTGGAGGTCGGCATGTCGGTCGCCAGCGTCGCCTTGCGTGGCGAGGCCACCGGCGTCGCGCAATGCTGGAACGCCGACGTGGTCGCCACTGCCAAACATGATCTGAAGCCGGGTGACATGCTGGACGGCGAGGGCGGCTACACGGTGTGGGGCAAGTTGCTGCCGGCTGAAACCTCGGCTGCAATGGGTGGCTTGCCGCTCGGACTGGCGCACGATGTGAAGGTGGTGCGCCCGGTCAAGAAGGGACAAAGCCTGTCGTGGGCCGATGTTGCGATCGACATGTCTACCGATGCCTATCGGTTGCGCCGCGAAATGGAAGGTCTGTTCGGCGCCCCGCAGCTGAAATCGGCATGAGTGCGCTGGTCAGACACGAAGCCATTCGATGAGTACGACCTTGCAACCCGATCTGCTGATTCGCCAGGCCCTGATCTACGACGGCAGCGGAGTCGAGCCGGTTGTTGGCGACGTGGCCGTCAGAGACGGCAGGATCGCGGGCGTTGCCTCCCGGATCGATGGTGAGGCGCGTACCGTGGTCGATGCGGCCGGACTGGCATTGATGCCCGGCATCATCGACAGCCACACGCATTTCGATGCCCAGATCACCTGGGACCCGACGCTGCGGCCATCGCCCTCGCTCGGTGTCACGACGGCGGTGATCGGCAACTGTGGCTTCACCATTGCGCCGTGCCGGCCGGCCGATCGCGAGCAGACGATGCGCAACCTGACCCAGGTCGAAGGCATGTCGCTCGACGTGCTGCGCCAGGGCATCGACTGGGGATTCGAGACCTTCGACGAATACCTGCAGCAATTGCGCGCACGAGGAAGCGCGATCAATGTCGCCGCCTATATCGGACATTCGTCGGTGCGCACCTTCGTGATGGGTGTGGATGCCTCACGTCGCGTCGCGCGCGACGACGAAATCGCCGTGATGCAGGACATCGTTCGAGCGGCGATGGCAACAGGCGCGATCGGTTTTGCCAGCAGCACCAGCCCGGCCCACAACGGCGAAGGCGGTTTGCCGATGCCGTCGCGCCTGGCTGACGACCGTGAGATGACTGCACTGGTCGGCGCGATGGGCGAGGGTGGTCGCGGCGTCTTCATGCTGACCAAGGGCGGGCAGACGCCGGTAGCGTTTCTGGCGTCTCTGGCCGAGCTCAGCAAGCGCCCGGTGATGATTGCCGCACTGTTGCACAACAGCACCAATCCGGGCGCCGTGTTCAAGGATCTCGATGCGATCGCCGAGGCCAATCAACGCGGTCAGCGACTGCTCGGGCAAGTGTCCTGCTGTCCGTTGACGATGGATTTCACCTTGGCCTCGCCATACCCGGTCGAGGGCTTGGTCAGCTGGCAGGCGGCGCTGTCGTTGAGCGGTGCCGCTTTGCGGCAATTGCTTGCCGACCCCGTGTTCCGCGCTGGTGTGCGGGCAGAACTGGACTCGCCGACAAGCTTCCGATTGTTCAATGGCGAATGGAACAAGGTGCAGGTGGTCGAGGTTGCCAAGCCTGAAAACGCGCGCTACGAACAGATGTCGATTTCTGACATCGCAGCACGGGAAGGTCGCGACCCCCTGGACGTGATGCTCGACCTCGCGCTTGCTGAAGACCTGCAGACCGTCTTCACCGCGCAACTGTTGAACAGCGACGAAGAAGCGGTGGGTCGGATGTTGAACCATCCCCACAGCATCGTCAGCCTGAGCGATGCGGGCGCGCACCTGACCTTTTTCAACGACGCCGGATTCGGCCTGCACCTGATCGGCCATTGGGCACGCGATCTCGGCGCGATGTCGATTGCCGAAGCGGTGCGTCGACTCACGTCACATCCGGCGAGTGTGCTCGGCATTACCGACCGCGGCCTGTTGCGCGAAGGCCATGCGGCCGACCTGCTGCTGTTTGATCCGGCAACCGTCGGACGAGGACCGAAGCAGCGTGTATTCGACTTGCCTGGCGGTGCGCCGCGGCTGAACACCGATGCGATCGGCGTTCATGGCGTGTGGGTCAACGGCAGGCAGGTCGCCGATGCGCAGGGGTTGCTGAAAGACTGCCCGTTGCCAGGCGAGCTGTTGACCGAGTTCAACTCCTGAGCCGAGCCGCAACCACGACTCAGGAGCTGGGCACAGGCGCCGCTACTGCAGCATCGCCAGCAAGGCTTTTGCAGCAGGAGCCGACGATGCCGGGTTCTGCCCGGTGATCAACAGACCGTCGGTCACCACATGGGCCTGCCAGTCGGCACCTTTCGAGTAACGTCCGCCTTTTTCCTTGAGCATGTCCTCGACCAGAAAAGGCACGACGTCGGTCAGGCCGGCAGCCTTTTCTTCGCTGTTGGTGAAACCCGTCACCTGCTTGCCGTCGATGATCGATTTCCCATCGTCGCCCTTTGCATGCCGGAGCACCGCCGGCGCGTGGCAGACGGCAGCCAGCGGTTTGGCGGCGCCGAGCGTGCGTTCGATCACCGCGATCGACGCCGCGTCTTCGGCGAGATCCCACAGTGGGCCATGGCCGCCGGGATAGAAGACCGCATCGAATTCATTCGGATCGATGTCGGTCAGCTTGTGTGTGGCGGCCAGCTCGCTGGTCGCCTGCGCATCCTTCTTGAAACGTCTGGTCGCGTCGGTCTGCGCGTCGTCCGCGTCGCTGGTGGGGTCGAGCGGTGGTTGGCCGCCGCGCGGCGAGGCAAGGGTGACCGCCATGCCTGCATCCTTGAAGACGTAATACGGTGCCGCAAATTCCTCGAGCCAGAAGCCGGTCTTTTTGCCGGTATCGCCGAGCTTGTCGTGGGACGTGAGAATCATCAGAATTTTCTTCATGCGCGGCCTTTCGGGAATAGGTTGGCAAGACGCCGGCATTCGCTGCGAAGCGTCCAAGGGACAGTTCGAGTCGCAAACCTTCCCGCAGTTCCCCCACTGCCCGATGCGCGATGCGCGATGCCCGCTCCCCGCAGCCCGTGTAGCGACGGCCAGTAGCCGCTATCAGCTCATCAATGCCTGTACCATCTCCGTGGCGCGCTGTCGGATTTGTTCAATGCTGCGACCAGACTGGTACAACCATCCGCCGACACCGACGCCGACCGCGCCTGCCGCAAGATATGCCGCTGCGTTGCCAGCATCGATGCCACCGACCGCAAACAGCCGCGTGGACGGCGGCAGCACGCTGCGCCAGGCTTTCAGCGACGTGGTGCCGAGCACCTCGGCGGGAAACATCTTCAGTGCATCGGCACCCGCTCTCAGCGCGTGGAACGCTTCGCTGGGCGTTGCCACCCCAGGGATCGACATCAGCCCGAGCGAGACGCTGCGCTGGATTACGTCGACATTCATGTCGGGCGACAACACGACTTCGGCACCAGCCTGCGCAACCGCCTCCACCTGGCCGACGGTGAGCACGGTCCCGGCGCCAATCGTCGCGCGGTCGGCGAAATGGCGGTGCAGCAGCACGATGCTGTCCAAGGCCCGCGGTGAATTCAGCGGCACCTCGATTGCGCCGATGCCACAGTCGACCAGGCATTCGGCGATTTCGACGACTTCGTGCGGATTGATGCCACGCAGGATAGCGATGATTTTCATGGGCGACTCTGGTCTGCAGTCGAACGTTCGGCAACGAT
>JBBRID010000272.1:0-5654 GCA_038221635.1 Burkholderiales bacterium | reverse complement strand
GGTCGCCGGTCGGAAATGATGCTGAACCCATGTCGATACTTCTCATCGACAACGGCGTTCTCGGCGTCTTCACGCCGAGCCGCAAGTTTTCGTGGACCTACCGGGAAAAACCCGTGGCTCCGGCCGTCGCCGGTGTCCCGGCTCAGGCCCAAGCGCCTGCTGTCGCCAGTGTGCCTGCTCAAGCTCAAGTGCCCGCCACCGCCGCCGACATCGTTCTGCGGCCCGGTGAAGCCATCGAGCAAGGCAGAAAATACTTCACGGCCGACAAATCACACTACCTGATTCAGCAGAGCGACAACAACTTCATCCTGCGAAAAACGCAGGGAGACGGCTACGTCTGGGGGATCGACCAACAGGGTGTGGT
Source organism: Burkholderiales bacterium (assembly GCA_038221635.1). GTDB lineage: Bacteria > Pseudomonadota > Gammaproteobacteria > Burkholderiales > Burkholderiaceae_C > Ideonella_A. The sequence continues at coordinate 5,290 of JBBRID010000272.1, read as the reverse complement.
GCCCGCCAGTCTTTCCAGGATCCAGCTGCTGCCTGACGGCAGACTGGTGGCGTCAGACATGCATGGACAAATCGTCTGGTCGCCTGTGGGAGGCGACGCGAAGGCCAGTTCCAGCCTCTACATCGAAAATGGCACGTTGAAAGTCGCGGACGCTGGGTCGAATGTCACGTGGCAGAGCACAGAGCCAAGGGCGCCGACCCCAAAGGGGCAGCAACTGCCTCAGCCACCCTATGACGGGGGCAGATGCACGCCGGAATCCGCTTGGGCCAAATGCCGGGTCATTGAAAGCCCGCGGATTTTCATCTACGGTTCCAGCAAGGTGAGTGATTCCGCGATGGACGCCGTCAAGCATGTCTATAGCGACATGATGTCTCGACTGACCCCGGCGTATCCGAAGGAGAAGATGGATTGGCTGAAGATCTACATCACCAACGGCGAGTCGTCGGCCGAATTGGACCAGCTCAACCCGATCAACAACGTTTACGACCGCAAACAGCGGGATGAGCTCAGAGGCACAGGCGGCGGCACCTTCGTCTGGATCACCGAGCAGATGATCTGCAAAACCGGGGTGAAAACTCGCGGAGCTCAAGACACTTCCCAGCGAACATTCGATCAGGTCATCCACGAATTCATGCACTCGTTCGAGACCCGAAACAACCGCAAAGGAACCACCGCCAAGGTTTATGCAGGCTCACCGTACGGCCCGACAGAAACCTTCCCTATGGCCGTACAGGTCTTCTTCAATGCACCTGGCGGTATTGGTGGCGTGACGGGCGTGCCCGCCTACACGGCGGATGTCAAATCAATCTTCAGTTCGAGCACAACCTACTCCTGCGCCACCTACAAGCCATGACGCGGGTCCGAGACGGTCGATTTATGCGGCTGGTTCAGCTCAGCAAAAGTTGCGGCATTCAAACCGCAACCGCCGCCTCGACCATCATCTGGATGCGCTGCCGGCCGTTGTATTCATCCAGGTTCAGTCGATAGGCCAGGCGCACCCGCGCGGGCAGCGGTTCGCTGTGGCCGAACCAGATCGCATCGCGCAGCGCACCGGCGTGGCGCACCGACAGCTTCAGGTGTTTCTCACCAACCAGGCGCTGCGACACGATGTCGACTTCGTCGCAAAAGACCGGTGCCTCGAAGGCCTGGCCCCAGACCTGTTCGTCGAGGAATGCGACGGTTGATGCGTTGAAATGTTCGGCCCCCAGAGGGCCGTCGCTCAAGACGGTGCGCGACAGCAGGCTGGGCGTCAGCCATTCGGAGGCGATGAGCGCAAATCCTTGGCGGAACGTCGGCAGTTCGGCCTCGTCGAGCGTACAACCGGCTGCCATTGCGTGACCGCCGAACTTGCGCAGCACGCCGGGATGGCGCTTGCTGAGCAGGTCGAGCGCGTCGCGCAGGTGGAAACCGGCGATCGAGCGGCCCGATCCTTTCAGCAAGCCATCCTGTCCGCGTGCGAACACAAAGCTTGGCCGATTCAGCCGGTCTTTCAGTCTCGACGCGACGATGCCGACCACACCTTCGTGAAAGCCGGGGTCGTACAGCGTCAGCGCCGACAACTCGTCGTCGGTCGGCGGCAGCGCCTCGAGCAGCAGTTCGGCCTGCTCGCGCATGCCTGCTTCGACATCGCGCCGCTCGCGGTTGATGGCGTCCAGGCTGGCCGCCAGTTGAGCGGCGCGTGACGGGTCGTCGCAGAGCAGGCATTCGATGCCCAGCGCCATGTCCGACAGGCGCCCGGCGGCATTGATTCGCGGGCCGAGTGCAAAGCCGAAATCGAAGGCGCTGGCTCGGCGCGGATCGCGTCCCGCCACGGCGAACAGTGCGGCCACACCGGCATTCAGCCGACCACTGCGGATGCGTTTCAATCCCTGCGCCACGAGCCTGCGGTTGTTGGCATCGAGCCGCACCACGTCAGCAACGGTGCCCAGCGCGACCAGGTCGAGCAGGCTGTCGAGCCGCGGCTGGGTCTGCGCATCGAAATGGCCCCGATCGCGCAACTCGCTGCGCAGGGCCAGCAACACGTAGAACATCACGCCGACGCCGGCCAGTTGCTTGCTCGCAAAGTTGCAGCCCGGCTGATTCGGGTTGACGATCACGTCGGCATCCGGCAGCACGGTGCGGCCGTCGACGATGGCCGGCAGGTGATGATCGGTGACGATCACGCCCAGACCTTGCGCGCGGGCATGGGCCACGCCGTCGATGCTCGCGATGCCGTTGTCGACCGTGATCAGCAGCTGCGGCCGTGGCTGCAACTGCAGCGCCAGATCGACGATGGTCGGTGTCAGGCCATAACCGTGAACGGCGCGGTCGGGCACCACGTGGCACACCTGGCCTGGCCGCGCGCCGAGCAGGTTCAAACCGCGCACTGCGACTGCGCAGGCGGTTGCGCCGTCGCAGTCGTAGTCGGCCACGACGACGATCGCCTCGCCACTGTGCAACGCATCGGCGAGTCGGCGCGCGGCGGCCGGCGCGCCGAGCAGGTCGCCCGGCGGGATCAGTCGAGCCAGGCCGTCGTCGAGTTCTTCGGCCAGCCGTACACCTCGCCCGGCGAACAGCCGCGCCAGCAGCGGTGTCAGGCCGGCCTGTTCGAGCGCCCAGGCGGCTCTCGGCGGCACCTCACGCAGTGCAATCGTGGCGGCTTTCACAGCGCCTCCAGCAGTTTGGCGGGATCGACCGGCTGCCAATGGCTCTGAATGCGCTGCCACAGGTTGCGCGGCGCGCTGGCCCAGCTGCGCGCCAGGCGTTCGCCGCACAGCGTCAAGGTGACGGCCTCACCACGGCGGATTGCCGCCAGCGCGTCGGCGATCGGGCCGACGTCCAGCGATTGCCAGGCGAGCCGCCAAGCCTCCCAATCGTCGGCGAGCAGCGGTTCGCGCAGCCGGTCGTCGACTTGCGGCGTGTCGGTACCGGAACGGCCCGCCGAGGCTTGCACCCGCCCACAGCCGCTGAGCCAGAAGCTGTTGATCGGCATCAAGCCGCGCGCTTCGCGCTCGTCGGTCAGTGGATCGGTATAGAGCAGCATTTGAACCTCGTTCTGCAGCCGGCGGATCAGCCTGGCCTGGGGAAAGCGTTGAGTGTCCGTCTGAAGCCAGAGGTCGACATTGCGGCCTATCACGCGATCGAGCGAGGCACAGGGCAGACCGTCCAGACTGTCGTGAGCAACGTACCAGCGCAGTGGCGCGCCCCAGACGATTCGGAAACTTTCGCTCTCGAACAGCTCGCGGATGCGTTCGAACAAGGCGCGCGATTCGGCTTCTTCGAGCGCCACGCGGGCCGGATCGATCAGCGTGACGAATTCGCGGCCGACCTGCCAGTGCACCGGGGTCAGCAATCCCCATGCGAGGTCGCCGACGTCGATCCTGTCGGCTTGAGCGGCGCGTGCTGCCCAGGGAAAAGAACCGTCCTCGCCGGCCAGGCCCAAGGCGTGCGCGAGGGCTTGCTCGTGGGGTGGGCTGAGTCGATATTCGTCGCTGCCAAGGGCCTGTAGGGGGTCGAGTCGGGCCAGCAAGGCGGTCAGATTCGGCAAGGGCAGGTCGGATAAGGTCTGCGCACAAGCCGGCGACAGCGCACTGGCATGTGGGATCAACAGGTGCATGGGGTGATTATCCGGTGCACATGCCAAATCGATGCCTCAGGTAGCATCCGCCGCCATGAACTGGCCCTATGAGTTGCAGATTGGTTGGCGCTACACCCGCTCCGGCCGCGCCGGACGCAAGAATGGATTCATCTCCTTCATCTCGGGGGTGTCGATGCTCGGCATCGCACTCGGCGTGGCGGCGCTGATCATCGTGCTGTCGGTGATGAACGGCTTCCAGAAGGAAGTGCGCGACCGCATGTTGTCAGTGGTTGCCCATGTCGAGATCTACGAGGCCAGTGGCCAGGCCTTCGACGACTGGCAGGCGACGGCAGCCAAGGCGCGCAGCAACCCGCAGGTCATCGGCGCAGCGCCATTCATTGCCGCGCAGGCATTGATTGCGCGCGGTGACGACATGCGCGGCGCCATCGTGCGCGGCATTTCACCATCCGAAGAAGCCACGGTGACCGAACTGGCCGCGCGTCTGCGCGACACCACGTTGGCGAAACTGGTGCCCGGCGGTTGGGGAATCGTGCTCGGGATCGAACTTGCCCGTTCGCTGGGCGTGCGCGAGGGTGATTCGGTGACCATCGTCGCACCGGGCGGCCAGGTCACGCCGGCCGGCATCGTGCCGCGGCTGAAGCAGGTCACGGTGGTTGGTACTTTCAATGCCGGCCATTTCGAATACGACAACGGCCTGGTCTTGATCAACATCGAAGACGCGGCCAAGCTGTTCCGCGTTGCCGGGCCCACCGGAGTGCAACTGAAGCTGGCTGATCTGCACCAGGCGCGCACCGTCGGCGACGCGCTGCAGAATAGTTTCGGCAGCGCCGTCGAGGTGCGCGACTGGACCCGCACCAACCGCAACTGGTTCGACGCGGTGCAGGTCGAGAAACGCCTGATGTTCATCATCCTGACGTTGATCGTGGCGGTGGCGGCCTTCAACCTGGTCTCGACGCTGGTGATGACGGTGACCGACAAGCGTGCCGACATCGCGATCCTGCGCACGCTGGGGGCGAGCCCGCGTTCGATCATGGGCATCTTCATCGTGCAAGGGGCGACTTCCGGAATCATCGGCACCGCGCTGGGTGTGGGCATGGGTCTGCTGATCGCCTTCAACATCGATGTGATCGTGCCGGCGATCGAAAGCGTGCTGCAGGTCAGTTTCCTGCCAAGCAGCATCTACCTGATCAGCCGAATGCCGAGCGACCCTCAACAAGCGGACATCGTGCCGATCGCACTGATTTCACTGGTGCTGGCCTTCCTGGCGACGCTGTATCCGAGCTGGCGCGCCAGCCGGGTGCAACCAGCGGAGGCGCTGCGTTATGAATGAAACCGGTCGCGATATTCATACCGCAGCAGCCGCGCCTGCCGGCAATGTGACCCTGCAGGCCAATGGTCTGACCAAGCGTTATCTCGAGGGTGGGCTCGATGTCCAGGTGCTGCGGGGCGTCGATCTGACCGTGCAGCGCGGTGCGACGTTGGCCATCGTCGGCGCATCAGGGTCCGGCAAGAGCACCTTGTTGCACTTGCTGGGCGGACTCGAAGCGCCGACCTCTGGAAGCGTCACGCTGATGGGCCGCGACTTCGCGTCGATGGCTGCCAGCGAGCAAGGCGACTGGCGCAACCGACACCTCGGTTTCGTCTACCAGTTTCACCATCTGCTGCCCGAATTCACGGCGCTCGACAATGTCGCGATGCCGCTGCGCATCCGAC
>JBBRID010000271.1:0-5683 GCA_038221635.1 Burkholderiales bacterium | reverse complement strand
GCATCCACGGCGTGATCTCCGGTTCGCTGATCGTCTTCATACTTTCGATCGGCTTCTTCATCACTCCTGCGCTGATGGGCGGCCCCTCGGAGGTGATGATCGCAATGCTGATCGAACGCTCTGTCGAGATCACATTCGACTGGTCAGGTGCCGCGGTGATGTCGTTGCTGCTGCTGTTCGCGACGCTGGTGCTCTACAGCATCTATTACCGCCTGACCGACGTGCGCCGGATGATGGGAGGTTGAAGCGATGACTGCCCACGTTTCCACACGCCCACTGTCCGTCTATATCGTCGTGGCATGCTTGGTACTGATGATGCCGATCGTCATCGTCCTGATACTCGCCGTTGGTGACCAGACCTACATGCGCTTTCCACCGGAGGCGTTCTCCCTTCGGTGGTTCGAGGTGTTCTTCGGCGATCCGCGTTGGCAGCGTGCACTTTGGTCGAGCATCGTGATCGCCACAATTGCCTGCGTGATCGCCACCGTGTTTGGTTTCTTTGCAGCATATGCGCTTGTGCGCAGCGACGTCCGGGCAAAGAAGTTGCTGCTGTCCTTCATGTTGCTGCCGATCATCATTCCGCACGTGATCACCGCAATCGCGATGTATTTCATGTCGGGCCCGCTCAAGCTGGTTGGCAACGTATTCTGGATCGGCGTGTGCCACGCCACCGTTGCCCTTCCGATCGTCCTGCTGATTCTGCTGTCGTCGCTGCAGGGGGTCGATGTGAATCTCGAGCGTGCGGCGCTCAGTCTTGGTAGCAGTCGCCTCGGCGTATTCACCAAAGTAGTCGTCCCGCTTGCCTTCCCCGGCATCCTGTCTGCAGCGCTGTTCGCCTTCCTCGCTTCCTTTGACGAACTCATCATTTCGCTGTTTCTTGCCGGTGTTCGCTCGGAGACCTTGCCAGTGCGGATCTGGAACAGTCTGCATCTGCAGATCGAGCCGGTGATCGCTGCAGTCAGCGCCTTCCTGATTGCAGTCACTGGCCTCGTCCTTCTTCTCGATGCGCTAGTGCGACATGTTAGGACGGGCCGCCTTGCAGGCGCCGCGAACTGGCGCTGACGTGGGCGACCGTCGCTTCAATCCGGCGCCCTCTGCATTCGATGCAGTCGAGTTCGCTGAACGTGTCGAGCGATTGCGACGCGCCATGCATGCCGCCGGGGTCGAAGTCGCCTTGTTCGACGAGATCGAATCGATGACCTGGCTCGCCGGCTACGGCAACAGCGAGAACCGGTGGCGCTGCGTCGGCATTCCGCTCTACGGTGAACCGTTCTTCCTCATTCGCGCGCTCGATGCCGGTGCCTGCCGCGAGCGGACCTGGATCGACGATGTCCGCACTTTCAGTGATTGGGAGAATCCGTTACTCGTGCTTGCCGCTGCCTTGGCGCGACGCGGACTTGAATCAGCTCGGATCGGACTTGACTTCGGCTCTTACGGCATGTCGGTCGGGCGCTTTCACCAATTGCGCGAGGCGTTGCCGGCTGCCAGCCTGGTCGATCTCGGCGATATCGTCTGGCAGCTGCGCCTGCGCAAGTCACCAGCCGAGCTCGTTCTGCTGCGCCGTGCTGCCAACATCTCCGACCGCGCTATGGAATCCGCTGCCGCGTCATGCCAGCCGGGCGCCACGCAACGTGATGTAGCTGCCACCGCATCAGCGGCGTTTTACGAACTTGGTGCAGATGCGGGGCTTCCGGGGCCGATTTCTACTGGGAGCGGATGGGACTTCCTGCATCGCCACCCGACCGATATGCCGTTCGCCATGGGCGACGTGATTCACATCGAACTGACCCCGCGTGTTCAAGGATACGGCGCGCGGCTGATGCGCTGTGTGGTCATCGGTTCACCATCGCAAGCACTACGCGACGCAGCCAATCAACTTCGCGACCTGCAGGAAAGGCAGATCGAAGCGATGCGGCCCGGGGCGTTCGCCGCCGATGTGGACGCCATCCTTCGTCAAGGCGTTCTCAAGGCCGGTCTGCGGCCTTCGTTCGACAACATTTCCGGCTACACGCTCGGGCTCTATGCAACGGCCGGGCCACGCACCAGCGATTTCACCCGCTGTTTCTATCCGCACGCACGCTGGCAGCTCGAACCCGACATGGTGTTTCACATGTACGCCTCGGCCCAGGGCGTTTCATGGAGCGAGACGGTACTCGTCACTGAAAGCGGACCTGAGCGCTTGACGCAACTGCCGCGGACCCTGTTCATCAACCCTGTTTGCGTTCCATGACCACTCGAATTCCCTCCATCATCGTGCTCGGGGCGGGCGTTGCCGGGCTGTCCTTGGCGCTGTATCTGCAGCGTTCCGGCAGCCAAGTGCTGGTGATCGATCCACTGCCACCGGCGGGCGGTACCTCGTACGGCAATGCCGGACTGATCAGCAGCGATACGGCAGTGCCGATCGCATTGCCGGGCATGCTCGGCAAAGTACCCAAATGGCTGATGGACAGCGAAGGGCCGCTGATTGTCAAGCCCTCCTACGCGCTGACCGCGCTGCCATGGCTTCTGCGCTGGATCCATGCCAGCCGCATGTCGCGGGTTTTGCAGATCTCGGATGCGATGCGCGCCCTTCACAAGGATTCACTCGCTTGCTGGAAGGAATTGCTCGGCCCGGAGAACTATGCTGATCTGATCCGCCCAGTCGGACAGGTACGCCTCTGGGAAGGCGAAGGCGCTGAATCGCGGATCGAGATGGCTGTCGCCGAGCGCCACGGGATTCGCGTCGAAAAGCTCGATGCAGACGCCTTGCGTCAGATCTATCCAGACATTTCACCGAACGTCAAGCACGGGCTCCTGGTTCCAGGCAATGCCTTCACCGTCAGCCCGCAGCGACTGGTCCGGACACTGGGGTCCCTGCTGGTCGATGCCGGCGGTGAAATCATCGCAGAGCGCGCATTGAAGATCATTCCGGATGCGGGCGCAGCCGGCTACCGCGTGATCACGAATATTTCGAATCGCAGCGCCCCAAGAATCGTCATCGCCACCGGAGCATGGACCCGCGAGCTGCTCGATCCGTTGGGGATCGAGGTCCCGCTCGAAACCGAACGTGGTTACCACGCCATGTTGCCTTCGCCGAATCTCACCCTGCAGATTCCGATATCTGTCAAAAACCGCGGTTTCGGCTTGACCTCCATGGAGGATGGCCTGCGCGCGGCCGGCACAGTCGAGATCGGTGGGCTTCGTGCTCCTCCCGACGAGCGTCGAGCAATGGTCTTGGTTGCCCATGCCAAGCGCATCTTTCCGAAACTGCAGACCGGTGAGCCGAGTTACTGGATGGGACACCGCCCCTCGACGCCGGACAGTTTGCCCGTACTCGGTGAAGCACCGGGACGGCCAGGCATGTTTCTTTCATTCGGTCATGGTCACTTCGGAATGACTGGTGGTCCCCCGAGTGCCCGCTTGGTCTCGCAACTCATCAACGGTAACCCGACGACTATCGATCCAGCGCCTTATCGCTGTAGCCGCTTCTGATCCCGAATGATGGTGCCAGAGATTGATTTATCGACTGGCTTTTTGCAATGCCGCCGGGACTCGACCCGACAGACTTCAAAGGAGAGAAATATGGACATCAAGCGAATTGGCCGTAACCCTGCCACTGATCCGTCGCGATCCCGCGGTAGCCAAATAACGGTCCATAACGGCACCGTGTATTTCGCGGCTACTCCCGATCGCCCGTTTGATCCTGGAGCCTCGGCTGCAGAGCAGACCAGACAGATGCTCAAGCGCGTCGATGAACGTCTTGCCCTAGCCGGCAGTGATAAGTCGAAGATTCTCGCCGCCCATGTGATGATCTCCGATATGCGGCACTTTGCGGCGATGAACGGAGTCTGGGATGAATGGGTTGACCAAGAGAGTCCACCCGTGCGCGCGTGCGGCGCGTGTGATCTGGGCAGCCCTGACATGAAGGTCGAGGTCATCATCACCGCTGCGGTGAAATAGGGGCGTCCGGCTGCAAAACACAGATTCGAATCGGCATCTGGCGAGCCGACTAAGCAAGACAAGTTGACTCTGGCTCGCCAGGGTGGCGCACCGCCCTGCTCTACCGATCGGCCAGGTTGCCAATACAAACGCCACGTTTCGAGCGACCGCCTCGGCACCGAATATCCGACCTACTGCGCTCCGTGGTCCAACAGACCGAAAAGGCATCAGCCCAAATGTGTCTAACATGCGCATTTGTGGCAATATTCTGGCCACCATGAACAATCAGGTTTCATCGATCCATGAAGCTGCCGCCTGCCACGTCTTCCCGCAAGGCAACCAACGTCACGATTGATGCTGGTCTGCTTGAACACGCCAAGCGCTTGGGGATCAACATTTCGAAAGCATCCGAGGAAGGACTCTCCCGAGCGGTTGCCGCCAGGCAAGAAACCATTTGGCTGCAGTCGAACCAGGCCGCCCTCGAAAGTTCCAATGCATACGTTGACAGGAACGGGATCCCCTTGGCAAAGCATCGAAACTTCTGATGGCCCGCTTCGATGTCTGCGCCAATCGAGGCGGTGCAGGCTTCCTTCTTGACGTCCAAGCGGACTTGATCACGAGGCTCAACACACGAGTTGTCGTACCGCTTCTTCCCCTGGACGCTGCGCCAACACCGGCGGATCGGCTCAATCCGATTTTTGATATCCAAGGCTCCAAGGTGTACATGGCCACGCAATTCATGGCCGCCGTCGCACACTCTGAATTGACCATACCCATTGCGAGTCTCGATCGCGAAAGCGACGCGATCCTTTCGGCGATCGATTTCTTGCATCACGGCTGGTAGCAAATCCCGCCAGCCTCACGACCGATTGACAGCTGTCGCAGTAGTACGCCGACACAGAGATTTCGAAACACGAAAGCGCGTCTTCGACCCGACGGCGGCGTTGCAAATCCTCGCGATACCACGAGGTATCGCTGCGGTTTGCGCCTTGCCATCGGGCCGAATCCATCGCTTTCGTCATGTTCCGAAACCTTTGTGCCGGCGTACTAATCGTTCTGCCATCCGCAAACGGGTCCAATCCCAAGGCCGCAGCCAAAACCGGGCGCCGACCGCGCCGACAACGACGCTGATCATTTCACCTGTGGCCGACGACGGCGATGTGTCGTCGCCCTGAATCGATAGGCTTTGAGAGCGCGGTGGCAATCGTGGGACGGCGCGGCCCTTGATTTACGTGTCCGTCAGCTGTGCGGCGATGGAATTCGCCTCAGGAGCGTCGCATCTGGGTCGGGTCCTGCCGGACTCTCCCGCGTTTCGCCGGCGGCGAAGCAGTCATTGAGCGTCATCCAAATTGATGACGCCGGCAGCGGCCTTTCGCCAGCGCCGGTCCCGGCCACTTACTGCCGACCACTTTCGTCCGCTGTCTGGCAGCCTGCCGCCCATGCGGGTCGTTGCCCCTGCGGCCCCCCTTTGCTAGCCGGCGTGCGCTGTGGGGGGCAGAATGGCGCCATGCCGAATCGTCTTCGCCCACCAGATATTCGCCGTCGAAGCTACCTTCTTGCGACGCTGCCCTGGCTGCCCTTAAGCGCGCCGGCCGCCGACGCGCCATTTCGCGATGCGATGCGCCGCGCCGACGCGTTGCGCGACGAGGCGCTGCGTGCCGGCGATCAGCCCTTCGGCGCGGTGGTGCTGCGCGGCGAGCTCATCGTCGGCGCCGCGCCAAGCCGGGTGGTCACCGCAACCGACCCCACGGCGCATGCCGAGATG
>JBBRID010000270.1:0-5711 GCA_038221635.1 Burkholderiales bacterium | reverse complement strand
GGGAAGCCAAGTTCGCGGCCGAGTTTTCGCCCGTGCACCACGTGGCCGCTGATCGTGTACGGGCGACCCAGCAGCGCGGCAACCTGCGCCATATCGCCGACAGCCAACGCCTCGCGCACCGCCGAACTGCTGACGCGCAGGCCATGCACCTCGTAGCTCTGCATCCGCGCGACATCGAAACCGAGCCGGTCGCCGGTCGCATCCAGCATCGCATAGTCGCCGGCCCGGCGGGCGCCGAACCGGAAATCGTCGCCCACCAGCACGTATTTCGCATGCAGGCCTTGCACCAGCACCTGATTCATGAATTCTTCTGGCGATTGCGTCGCCAGGCTGCGGTCGAAACGCAGCAGCACCACCTGATCGATGCCGCAACGCTCGAGCTCAGCCAGCTTGTCACGCAGCGTCGAGATGCGTGCCGGAGCCAGTTCCGGACGGCCTGACAGGGCGGCGAAGTAGTCGCGCGGATGCGGCTCGAAGCTCAGCACGCAGCTGCGAACGCCGCGGTGGCGCGCCTCGTTGATCACCAGCGCCAGCATGGCCTGGTGGCCGCGGTGAACGCCATCGAAGTTACCGATCGTCAGCGCGCAGGCGGGCGCGATGTCGTGGGCATGAAATCCGCGGAACAAGCGCATGGTCGATGATTATCGTCCGCCACCTGTGGGCAGCTTGCCGCTCGACGGGCTGGCCGGCAGGCCCAGCGCCACCCGATCATCGCGGTTCAGCCACGCCCATTGGCCGGGATCCATCGACGGTGAAAGCTTGACCCCACCGATCGAGCTGCGGTGCAAGGTCTCGACCCGGTTGCCCACCGCCGCCAGCATGCGCTTGACCTGGTGATATTTGCCTTCGGTCAGCGTCAGGCGCAGGCTGGTTGCGCCGCTGACTTCGCAGGCGGCAGCGCGCACTGTCGCGGGATCGTCGACCAGCTTGACGCCAGCCAGCAGCCGCTCGATCTGTCGCTCGTCGACGGGGTGTTTGCAGCCGACCTCATAGACCTTGGGCACGTGGTGTTTAGGCGAGGTGAGGCGGTGGATCAGCGCGCCGTCGTCGGTCAGCAGCAGCAGGCCGGTGGTATCGGCATCGAGCCGCCCGACCGGCTGCACGGCGCGTGCGCGCAACTGCAACGGCAACAGGCTAAGGACGCTCGGATGGTGCTTGGGCTTTTGCGAGCACTCGTAGCCGGCCGGCTTGTTCAGCATCAGCAGCGCGGTGGTGTGCACCTCCCAGGGCTGTCCGCGAACGGTGATCTGCAGGCCGTCGGGATCGAACTCGGTCTCTGGGTCGTCGATGCGGCCGCCTTCGTGGCTGACCAAACCGGCAAGCACCAGGGCGTCGCAATCTCGACGGGTTCCGAAGCCTTGTGAAAACAGGATCTGGTTGATGCGCATGGCCGTATTTTCGGGCCGACCGGGATCGCGCCAGAAGGCGCTCCCACAAAATTCAATCACACGCTCAATCAGTGAGCTCGAGCGTCACCACATGGTTGCCGGCGGCGGGCCAGACCCTTGCGACGATTCGTTCGCCGTTGAAGCTGCCTGTTATCGGCCGGCTGCTGCCATCAGCGAGCACCAGTTTGCTTTGCGACACGCCGGCAACGCCAGCCGGGATGCCCGGTGGCGGGCTTTTGCCGTCGAGGCTGATCTCGTCGCGCGGAATGCCGAAATAGCCGCGCGGGCGGCTGAGTGTCACGATCGCCGCGCCGTCCCGGTCGGCGGCTGCGATTCGTTCCGCCCGCAAATGCACCAGGCTCGACGAGCGCGCAAACGGCGATCGATAGACATGGTTGGTCGCGAAGCCTGCGGCGCCGACGACGAATTCGAGCGGCGATTGCAGGTCGACCGCGACCGGCCCCCAGACACCGTCGGCGCCGATCGTCTGGCTCAACAAGGCTGTGCCGCGGCGCTCGCCGGTCGCAGGATCGACCGCATAGACCTCGACCCGCGCACCCGCGAGTGGCAGGTTGTTGGCAAAGCTGCCGCCGCCGGGGCTGTTGTCCAGACCCGATCCGAACACCTTGCCGTCGAGCCGGACCGATTGCTCGGGCGTGATCGCCAGCGTAGTTGGTGCCGTGCCGGTCAGAAAGCGGAACGTCTGCTCGAAGGCCTTCGGTGAAAACGAGGTTTCGCGGTGATCGATGCCGACGATCACCGCATTGGTTGCGCCCTTCAAGGCAGGTCCGTCGTAGTTGACGTTGCTAGGCTTGCCGCGGGCGCCGATCCATTCGCCGGTGGGCTGGGCAAACTTGTCGTTGTTGTCAGAGCGGATCGTCAGCCAATCGACGCCGGGCGTCACCTCGTCGCCCTTGGCATTTTTCGGCTGGTTCAGATTGCTCAAAAACGGGCCGGCGCCGTTGAACTCGTTGCCTGGACGATCGCTGGCATCGGCCCGCACGCCATGATTGGGCGTGCCGCCGAGCACCGCATGCGAGACCTTGCCGGCCGCGGCCCGACCGCCAGTTGCGAGATAACTGCGTACTGCGTATCCGCCACGCGAATTGGCGACGAGGATGAGCCTTCTGGCGCCGGTCTTCTTCAACACCTGGTCGATCGCAGACGACAGCTGGCTTCTCGCATCAGCGGTCGAGGTGCGTCCGGCTTGGGCGATCGTGTCGTCGTCGCGGGCCAGCGGGTAGGCCATGTCGATCGCATACAGCCGATCGCGCGGCCAACCGTTGCTCTCGAATCGCCACACCGTGGTTTGCCACAGCGAGGCGTTGTCGCCGTTGCCATGCACAAACAGGATCGGTGGCGGCGCCGGATCGACGCGTCGGCCCGGCAAGATCGATGAACAGCCGCCCAGCAGCAAGGCGCCTCCGATCAACAGCAATCGGCGCACGGGAAGGGTGAAACGCTCGTTGGTCATGGATTGAAATGCCGGCAACGAGCAGGGCGGGCGCGAGGCCTAAAGATCGCAAGCCGCCGGCAGATGGGGCAGACCGGGCTGATCGAGCGTGCGGGCCGCCAGCACACCCCGCAGCACCGCTTGCGCCACCAGCTCGGCCGCCACCGCGCCGATCAGCCCGAGTACCTGCGCGTTCAATGCGGCGGTGGCCGTGCCTGTTGCCAGCGCAAAAATCGTATCGCCGTCGCTGGGGGTGTGCACCGGGTTGATGGCGCGCGCGAAGCCATCGTGGGCCATCTGCGCCATCTTGTTGGCCTGCGCTTTGGTCAGCGTGGCGTCGGTGGCCACGACGGCCAGCGTGGTGGCTGCGCCGATCGCCGGCGGGGATGGGGTCTCATTGCGCCGCAGCGCCGCCATCGCGTCGAGCAGGCTGTTGCCGTCGCTGCTTCGTGCGCCGGCAATCAGTCGGCCATCCGAAGGGTCGCGGATGTCGCCGACCGCATTGACGACCACCAGCGCGGCGATCGTGATGCCGTTGACCTTAGTCGACGCCTGTCCAAGCCCGCCGCGCATCGCCCGGCTGACGCCGAACAGTTTGCCGACGCTGGCGCCGCAGCCGGCGCCGATGTTGCCCTCGGCGAGCGCCTCGCTGCCGTTGCGTGCCAGCGCATCGTCGCAGGCAGCAATGCCGGCTTGGGCGTCGGGCCGGATCGCCGAATCACCGACCCACAGATCGAACAGCACTGCAGCCGGCACGATCGGCACCCGCACGGAGCCGACGGCCACGCCGATGCCGCGCGCTTCCAACCATTGCATCACGCCGCCAGCGGCGTCGAGGCCGAACGCGCTGCCGCCGCACAAGGCCACCGCGTGGATTCTTTCGATCGTGTTGAGCGGCGACAGCAGATCGGTTTCGCGCGTGCCGGGCGCGGCGCCGCGCACGTCGACGCCGGCGACCGCGCCATCCAGCGCCAGCACGACACTGCATCCGGTTGGGCGACGCGGGTCGCTGAAATGTCCGACGTGCAGCCCGGCTATGTCAACCAGCCCGCCAACCAGCGCGCCGACCAGGCCGTCAGCCATGCTTGATCGAACTCAGGCGAAAACGCCGGCGGTGTCCTGCATCCGCTTCGACACCTCACCGAGCTGGAACAGACCGTCGCCGAATTGCATCTCGATCATCGTCAGCCGCTTGAAATAGTGGCTGGCGACATATTCGTCAGTCACGCCGATACCGCCATGCAGCTGCACGCATTGCTGACCCACATAGCGCACCGACTGGCAGATCTGGTACTTGGCCTGGGCCAGCGCGCGGCGTCGGGCCTCGGGCGCCTCAGCCATTTTCAGGCTCGCGAAATAACTCATCGAGCGGCCCAGCTCGAGCTGCATCTTGACGTCGGCCATGCGGTGCCGCAATGCCTGGAAGCTGGCGATCGCGACGCCGAATTGCTTGCGGGTGTTCATGTAATCGACCGTGATGGCAACCATCTTCTCCATCACGCCTACCGCTTCTGCGCACAGGGCAGCCATGCCAGCATCGATCGCGTGTTCGAGTGTCGGCAAGCCATCCTTCGTGATCAGGCCGGCCTGGGCGCCCTTCAAGTCAAGCTCGGCGGCGCGGCTGCCGTCTTGCGTGGGATAAGCACGCACGCCGAGACCTGTGGCCGACCTTTCGACCAGGAACAGGCCAATGCCGTCGGTCGCATCATCGGCACCCGAGATGCGGGCCGGCACGATGAAAGCGTCGGCCTCGTCACCCGCCGGCACCACGCTTTTGGCGCCGTCTATCGTCCACTGGCCAGCTGTTTCGCTTGCCTTGGTGACGACATGGTCCAGCCGATAACGTGCAGCCCGCTCCTGATGCGCCAGCACGACCAACGCCGAGCCGTCCGCAATCTTCGGCAACCACTCGGTCTGCAATGCAGCGGGCGCTGCCGACAACAACGTCGGCGCCATCAGCGCGCCTTGAGCGAACGGTGCATTGACGAGGCCGCGACCGAGTTCCTCGGCCACCACCATCGCCTCGACTGCGCCGAAGCCCATGCCACCATGGTCGGCCGGAACGGCCAGCCCGGTCAGCCCGAGCTCGGCCAGCTCGGCGTACACCGCACGTGTTGCGCCGCCGGCCTTGGCGATGCCGTGCCGGCGCTCGAAGCCGAAACCCTTCTCGACCCAGCGGCCCACCGCGTCACGCAGCGATTGCTGGTCATCCGTAAATTCGAAGTCCATGATCAGAAACCCTTGTCGTCGCCCATCTAACTGGAACCCCTTTCCTCCCGGAGGAAAGGGGCAGGGGAAAGGAGCTGTGTTTCGTTGCGCGCGCAACAAAGTCGCCGGGGCCGTTAGGGGCTTCAGCCCAGAACGGTCTTGGCGACTATGTTGCGCTGCACTTCGTTTGAGCCGCCGTAGATCGTCGTCTTGCGCAAGTTGAAGTAGGTGCTGGCCAGCGGCGCGGCATGCGCTGCGCCAACGTGATCGCCCTGCCAGCCGGCTTCCATGGCGTCTTGAATGAACGGCACGCTGTACGGACCGGCTGCCAGCATCATCAATTCGCTGTAGCGCTGCTGGATTTCGCTGCCGCGAATTTTCAGCAGCCCGGCGACGTCCAGCGATTGCTTGCCGCTCTTCTCGGCCGACAAGACGCGAAGCACCATCATTTCGAGCGCGACGATTTCCACTTCGAGCTTGGCGATTTCATCGCGGAAGCGACCGCCATCGTGCGCACCGTCGAGCAGCCCCTCGGCCTTGGCGATTCGCTTGAGCCGTTCCAGCTCGCGTTTGGAGCGGTTGACGTCGGCGATGTTGGTGCGCTCGTGCGCCAGCAAGTGCTTGGCGTAGGTCCAGCCCTTGTTCTCTTCGCCGATCAGGTT
>JBBRID010000269.1:0-5717 GCA_038221635.1 Burkholderiales bacterium | reverse complement strand
GACCTACCGCGAGGCGCAGTTGTGCATGGAGATGATTGCCGATAGCGGCCGGCTCGCGAGTCTGGACGTGATGGAGCTCAATCCGGCGCTCGACGTTCGAAATCGCACGGCAGAGTTGGCAGTCGACCTGATCGAGAGCCTGTTCGGCAAAAGCACCCTGATGCGCAAATGAACGCGCAAATGAATATGGCCGCATACCCGGTGTGAACCGGATTGCGGCCAGGATTCGCGAAGCCGATATTCAGAATTTCAGATAGGTATTGGTTCTGTAAACATCGCTCGGGGGCGGAGGAGCGATATAGATCTTGGTCTGCGCCGTGATGATTCCCGGGTCTTCGGGACGCCAAGGCGCCTTGCTGCGCGGGCCACCAGACGATTGGCTGCGGCTTTTTGTCATGCGACTGCTCGAATACGCTTCAGCCAGTTTCTCGTTGGCAAAATATCGCACGCGTCGGGCGGACAATTTGGCTCTGACGATCTGGCCGGCCGCAACCAATGCTTCCGCCGAACGCCTTACCTGCTCGGGAGAATATCCGCTGACTTCGCTGACTGCAAAGCCTTCGCTTGATTCCGATAGACTGATGAGATTGGTATGAAGTACGGTATTGTTCATATCATTATTATAACATTTTTACAAGCTCTTGTCACCCTTTATTTTCTTATCCCTATCCGTTAGCTGAGTCTTCCGACGCACGACGTGGTTCAGCCGAGCCAGCCGGCCTGAATCGCCCACCACACCGCAGCAACCATCAGCGCCAGCCAGAACGCGACGACAAGCACTGCGCCCCAGACCATTCGAGGAAGTTTTTCACCACTGGCCTCGGCTTCCTTCAAACGCGCCTGCCAGAGTGTGGGCGGGGTCAGGCGTACCGCCAGGGCAACGCCCAACGGAATCAGGATCACATCGTCGAGCAGGCCGATGACCGGAATGAAATCCGGGATCAGGTCGATCGGGCTCAATGCATAAAGCAGCACCGCCAGCGCCACCAGCTTGGGCGCGCGCGGCGTCTGTGGATGTTTCATCAACTTCCACAGCGCGAGCAGATAAACGGCCAGTCGGGCCCGGTTGGCCGCGCCGAGAGCAGTGCGCAGTTTCATGCCGCGCATCTTCGCAGTTTGGAGCGCCGGTGGGTGGCTACGCGCTGATGATCCATCCTTCCAGCGGGTCTACCGTCGTCGGCAGGCCGTAGTGGGGTTGCGCAACAGCCCAGGCGGTTTGCATCAGGCATAAAACCGCGTCGATCGAATCGCCGCTCGCATCGGCTCGCAAGGTTTCGCGCAGCCCGTCGGGCGGCAGCAGGCTCAGGTGGAGTCGGCCGCGGCCCTGCTCGAGCGCAGCGAGCAACTCGTCGCGGGCCAGTTGTCGCGCTGCCGTCTGCCTGGCCAACTCATCGCTCTTGTACGAACGCCTGCCGATCAACTCCCGCGCCAGCAGGCCGGGGTAGGCCTCGAGTGCAACCCGAAGGCGATCACCATCGTGGAGGCAGGGCAGATGCACCTCGGCGTCGATCTGCAGCGGAACGCCCGCGTGCATCATGTAGGCCACCGGCGGATTGACCCATTTCATCGATGGCGAAGAACCGGCGGGCCGATCACACGCGCGATGCGCAAACTTGCCGCCGACGGGCCGGTGGTTGCAAAAGCGCGCGAAGGTCGCCCGAATCTCGCTGCGTGGCAGCGTGCCGTAGTGGCGCATCAAAGGCAGCCATTGCCGCGGCCAATCCAGCGCCTCGACCAACTCGCGCGGCAGGCCGAACGGCAGGTCGAAGCCGCCTGTCCAAGGTCCATTCGACGGGTCAGCCAACCATTGGCCAAATTCCTCCAGCGACTCGAACCCTTGCAGGCGATCGAGCCGGACTTCATCCGCGCGCCGCTGGCCGCTCGCGACAACGATCGGTTTGCGTCGGCTCGGTCGACTGGAAAAATCGACGCCGAGCAAGCGGTGTGGGAGGTCTGACATCGCCGAATTGTCGGCTGATGCATGGCGATGCACGGTGCCCGGCGTATTGGAGGAAGACCGCTCCACGGTTTGTACGCTATGCTGGCCTGCAGTGGTGCCTGCGCCGAATCCGGCGTGCCGCTTCAACCCTCGAGAAACCGACCATCATGTCAGACGACAACAGCGAATCGCCGAAAAAATCCCCAACCGCCACACCGATGCCCCGTACCACCAAGCCGACGGGGCAGCGCCGCAGCCTGGAGCGCGGTAAAAACACGCGCAAGAAAAACCCGGGCAAGCGCGCCCGCAGCGGAGGGAGCTGAAGCTGGCAAGGCCTCAACGCAGGCCGGCGCGGCGCAGCTTGGCCCGCAACTGTTCAATTTCTTCGAGCAGGTCCAGCACAAGTGCCGCGCCAGACGGCCCCAGTTCCAGTCCGTGGTCGAGGCGCAGCGCCGCACGCGCGGTGCGCAGCGACGGGCCGCTGAAACGCCAGTTGGCGGGCGAATCCCCCGCCGGTTCGAGCACTCCTTCTTCGACCAGTTCGAGCAGATAGCCTTGCTCGGCACCGCAGGCGCGGCACAGATCGACGAATGTGAACTCGATCTCTTCCTCGACGACGATCGCATCGAGCGCAACGTGTTGTCTTGAAGCCATGATCAGTGTGCCTCCTCAGGAACGGCGCGGGTCAAAGCCCGGGAACGCCTTGGACAACGCGTCGTAGGCCTCCTGGCCACCAGGCAGTTCGGCCGACGGCAGCGTCAGGCCGATCACCACGTACAAGTCGCCGGCAGGATTGCCCGGAAGGCCACGGCCACGCAGCCGCAATTTGCGGCCCTGTCGAGAGCCGGCTGGAATCGTCATCTGCACATCGCCCTCGGGTGTCGATGCCGCGATGCTGGCGCCGAGCGCGGCCTCCCATGGCGCGACCGGCAGATCGACGTAGATGTCGCGGCCGTCGACGCGATAACGCGGATGTGGATTGAAGGCGATCTCGAGATAAAGATCGCCGGCCGGGCCGCCGCCCATCCCTGCTGCCCCCTGACCGCTCAAGCGCAGATGCTGCCCTTCGCGGACCCCCTTCGGGATATTGACGTCGAGCTGGCGCTGCTGCATCGTGACCTGGCCCTGGGCATCCTGAACCGGCATACGCAGTGAGATCGTCCGCCGTGCGCCGCGAAACGCATCTTCGAGGTCGATCGCGATTCTGGCGTGGTGATCGTTGCCTTGGGCATTCATGCCGGGGTGCCCGCGTTGTCGACCGGTCGCACGGCCGAAGATCGACTCGAAGAAATCGCTGTAGTCGGGCTCACCCTCGAAGCCGCCACCACGGCCGCTGTATTCGAAGCCACCCGGGCCGGCGGCAGAGGGATCGAATTGCTGCCCACGTTGATGGCGCCCGCTGATGTCGTCGTAGGCGGCCCGCCGCTCGGGATTGCTCAAGGCCTCATTGGCTTCGGCAACCTCCTTGAAACGCGCTTCGGCGTTGGCCTCCTTGCTGACATCGGGATGGTATTTGCGTGCCAGCTTTCGGAAGGCACGCTTGACCTCGTCCTGGCTGGCGGTCTTTTCGACGCCGAGGGTGGCGTAATAGTCCTTGAATTCCATTCGGTCCGCCTGGTGTCCTGTCCCCGATATAGCTGATGTTCGATTCGTGTCTCGGCGAGACAGGGTACTGCAACAACTGACGAGGTCGCGATCCCGCCCCGCGCCCTGGGGATTGCAGAACCTCAGCCCAGCGCAAGTCCGGCGACGCCGGCGGCAATGCAGGCGGCGCCGGCGATCCGCCAGCCGCGGGCTCCCTCGCCGAGCAGGCGTCCGCCTAGGATAGCCGCAAACAGCATCGACACCTCGCGCGCCGGCGCCACATGGCTCAACGGCGCCAGCGTGACGGCATACAGAACCAGCACATACGCCAGCGGACTGATCAAGGCCACCAGCAGCGCGTGCCGCCATTGTTGCCGCCAGGCCAGCAGGCAGGCGGATCGATCGCGCAATGCGCCGCGCAGCATGAACGGAATGCGCAGCAGGTTGCCGAAATAATCGACCAGAATCGGCGAGATCAGCGCCACCTTCACCGCATAACCGTCGATCAGCGTATAGCCCGCGATCAGTGCACCCGTGCAGATGCCGTAGCCCACACCGAGGCGGATTCGAGCGGCTTGTGCGGGATCGTTCGCCTTCGCCCACAGGCCGGGCCCGCCAGCAATCAGGAAGACACCACCCGTCACCGCCAGAACGCCGCCGACGCCAAGCGCACCCATGTGCTCGTCTAGCAGCAGCAAGGCGCCGAACGCACTGATCAGCGGCCCGGTGCCGCGGGCGACGGGGTAGACGACGGTCAGGTCGGACATTCGGTGGCCGCGCAGCAGCACATTGAAATAGACCAGATGCGTCAGGCCGCTGGCCAGCAGCAGGCACCACTCGAACCAGCCCCACTGTGGCAGCACGCCCCACGCAAACCAGGCGCCGACAGGACTCCAGACCAATGCCGCCAACAAAGCAGTAAGCAGCACGAACGGGCTGCTGCCTGCCGCCTTCTTCGCGATGATGTTCCAGCTGGCATGCAGCAGGGCGGCAATCAGGACGAGCGACAATGCGAGCGGCGACATGCACACGGATTGTCATGCGGCTGCGACCTTGCGGCCCGGCCGGGCGTCGTTCAGAGAACCAACGATGAACCCGATCCTGGTTGAAGTCTTGCGCGGTGACACGCTCGAATCGGCGCACAGCGGCACGCTGATCGTCGTCGACGCTGACGGCGGCGTACTGGTCGAGTTGGGGGATGTCGATCGCCCGGTGTTTCCGCGCAGCGCGGTGAAGGCGCTGCAGGCCCTGCCGCTGGTCGAAAGCGGCGCGGCCGACCAGCTCGGTCTTTGCAACGAGGAACTTGCGATTGCCTGCGCCTCTCACAACGGCGAGCCCGAACATGTGCGCACCGCCGCCGGCATGTTGGCCAAGGCCGGGGTCGACCTGAACGTGCTCGAGTGTGGCGTGCAATGGCCGAACGAAGCATTCGGCCGGGCGCTCGCCGGCCGGGGCGAAGTGGCGACGTCCTTGCACAACAACTGCTCCGGCAAACACGCCGGCTTCGTCTGCCTGGGGTGCATGCTGGCTGCCGGATCGGGAACGGGTGCCGATTTGCCACGCTTCCTGAGCGGCTACGTCGCGCCCGACCACCCGGTGATGCGCGAGGTGACCGCCGCCTTGCAAAGCACCACCGGCTTCGATCCAGCCAGCGCGCCGCGCGGCACCGACGGCTGTTCGATCCCGACCTTCGGCATCGAACTGCGCCGTCTGGCGCTGGCGTTCGCGCGTTTCGGCAGCGGCGTCGGGCTGCGCGACGGCCACCAACGTGCCGCCCAGCGCTTGCGCAGCGCCGTCGCAGCTGCGCCGTTCATGGTTTCGGGCAGCGGCCGCTTCGACACGCAGGTGATGCAGCGTTTCGGCGAGCGTGTCTTCTGCAAGGTTGGTGCAGAGGGCGTCTATTGCGCGGCACTGCCCGAACGCGGCCTGGGCGTTGCGATCAAGATCGACGACGGCCAGGCACGCGCCGCCGAGGTGGCGATGGCCGCGGTGATCGCCGCGCTGATCGAGATGGATGCGGCAGAAGGACAGTTGATCGAATCACTCTCCCGCCCGGTACTGCTGAACCGCAACGGCCTTGCGGTGGGCGGGCTGCGACCGGTCGACTTCTTGCTGCGTTCCCTGAGCTCTGCGCCAGGGAGGTAACTCATCAACTTGTAAATTCGGTCAGCTTGTTTCAATCGGCTCTCGTATC
>JBBRID010000268.1:0-5719 GCA_038221635.1 Burkholderiales bacterium | reverse complement strand
GATTGCCCTTGCGTGACGAACACGGCGCGGTCATCGGCGCATTCGGCATGGTGCTGCTCGACCACCCCGAAACAACCATGCGCCCGCTGATCGCCAAGTTCAGCCGTCTGCAACAGCAACTCGATGCGGTCCATGCCCAGCTCGCCGCCGAGCGTCGGCCGAAATATACGATTGCGGGCTTTATCGGCAGCAGCCCGGCCGTCCTCGAAGTGAAGCGTCAGGCGCGCCGGGTCGCGCCGACTTCCAGCACCGTGTTGCTGCTCGGCGAAACCG
The DNA here is from genome assembly GCA_038221635.1 of Burkholderiales bacterium. GTDB lineage: Bacteria > Pseudomonadota > Gammaproteobacteria > Burkholderiales > Burkholderiaceae_C > Ideonella_A. The sequence goes on along the minus strand of JBBRID010000268.1, from coordinate 5,446 downwards.
GCACCGGCAAGGAGGTGCTGGCGCAGGCCATCCACGCGGCGAGTTTGCGCGCGGCGCGCCCGTTTGTCGGTATCAACATTGCGGCGATCCCGGAAACCCTGCTCGAGGCAGAATTTTTCGGCGTGGCGCCGGGCGCATATACCGGCGCCGACCGAAAAGGGCGCGACGGCAAGTTCAAGTTCGCTGATGGCGGTACCTTGTTCCTCGACGAGATCGGCGACATGCCGCTGGGCCTGCAATCCAAGCTGCTGCGCGTGTTGCAAGAGCAGGAACTCGAACCCTTGGGCAGCAACAAGGTCATGCGTGTGGATGTGCGGGTAATCGCCGCCACCAGCCGTGATCTGGCGGCGATGGTTGCCGACGGCACATTCCGCGCCGACCTCTACTACCGGCTCAACGTGCTGCCGATCAAGCTGCCGCCGTTGCGCGAGCGAGTCAGCGATCTGGAAGCCTTGGCCGAAGTGCTGATGGAAGACATTGCACGTCGCAGCGGCTTGCCGCCACGCAGCCTGGCGGCCGACGCGGTCGAGGTATTGGCACGCCAAGGCTGGCCGGGGAACATCCGCGAACTGCGCAATACGCTGGAACAGGCCGCGTTGATGACCGACGATCTGGTGCTGCATGCGAGCCATTTCGGGCCGCTGGCGGGTGCCGATCGGTCTGTCCCGCCTGTCCCGGTTGCGGTCGCGACGGCTGCGGTGGAAGATCGTTCCTCGCAGCCACTGCTGCCGCTGGCTGAACAGCTCGCGACGATCGAGCGGCAGGCGATTGCAGCGGCGATGCGGCGCACTTCGGGAAACCGGGTAGCCGCCGCGCGCTTGCTCGGCATGCCGCGCTCGGTGTTGTATCAGCGCCTCGCGAGGTACCCGGAACTTGTGGCCAACGTCGCGCACTGAGCCGTCTGACGGTGTCCGCATTTCGGACGTTTGAGCGGATTGTCCGGATCATGGACGGCCGCTAGGCCTGATACGTCCGGATTCGGTACAAGGTGCGTGGTGATCGATTCGCTGGCCCTTGTCGACGACGCCCGGCAGATTTTCCCGGTTCTCGGGGTTTTCACCAGCACGGCCGTTTCGGGCATGCGCATTGCGCTGTTTCTGGACTCTCGGCTCCGATGGCTTGCGGCGCCGGCAAACTCGAGGAGACTGCATGAACCGACGACTGATTTCCACCGCAGCACTGGCTGCCGGCCTGAGCCTGGCCTTTCCCGCGGCATTTGCCCAGGCGGTTGGTGAAATCCGGATTGCCCACGTGCACAGCCTGACCGGCCCGCTCGAGGCCTACGGCAAACAGACCAAGATCGGCTTCGATCTGGGACTGGCCTACGCCACCGACGGCACGATGATGGTGGCCGGCAAGAAGCTGGTGGTGATCGAGAAAGATGACCAGGGCAAGCCCGATGTCGGCAAGAGCCTGCTGGCTGCAGCCTTCGGTGACGACAAGGCCGACATCGCCGTCGGGCCGACGTCCAGTGGCGTCGCGCTGGCAATGCTGCCGGTGGCCGAGGAGTACAAGAAGATCCTGGTCGTCGAGCCCGCGGTGGCCGATTCCATCACCGGCGACAAGTGGAACAAGTACATCTTCCGCACCGGCCGCAACAGCAGCCAGGATGCAATCTCCAACGCGGTGGCACTCGACAAGGCCGGCGTGTCGGTCGCGACGCTGGCGCAGGACTACGCCTTCGGGCGCGACGGCGTAAAGGCGTTCAAGGAAGCGCTGAAGACCGCCAAGATCGTCCACGAGGAATACCTGCCTACCGGCACCACCGATTTCACCGCCGGCATCCAGCGCGTGATCGACGGCCTGAAAGACAAGCCGGGGCGCAAGGTGATCGAGGTGATTTGGGCCGGGGGAACGCCGCCGTACAACGCGCTGGCGGCGCTCGATCTGAGCAAGCGCTTCGGCATCGAGGTGTCTAGCGGCGGCAACATCCTGCCGGCGATGGCTGCGTACAAGCAGTTCCCGGGCATGGAGGGAGCAACCTACTACTACTTCGGCTTGCCGAAGAATCCGGTCAACGAGGCGCTGGTTGCGCAGCACTACAAGCAATACAAGACGCCGCCCGATTTCTTTACCGCCGGCGGGTTCAGCGCCGCGATGGCGGTTGTCACCGCGTTGAAAAAGTCCAATGGCGACACCTCGACCAACAAGCTGATCAAGACCATGGAGGGCATGAGCTTCGATACGCCGAAGGGAACGATGACCTTCCGCAAGGAAGACCATCAGGCGATGCAGAGCATGTATCACTTCAGGATCAAGGTCGACCCGGCGTTCGCCTGGGGCGTTCCCGAGCTGATCCGCGAGATCAAGGCCTCCGAGATGGACGTGCCGATCCGCAACAAGCGCTGAGCTTGCATCGAGGCTCTGCGCGTTCGCCATGCTCGAAACACGACAGCTGACGATCCGCTTCGGCGGGCATGTGGCCGTCGATCATGTCTCGTGCCGTTTCGAGCCCGGCACGCTGACCGCGATCGTCGGGCCGAACGGCGCGGGCAAGACCACCTACTTCAACCTGATCTCTGGCCAGCTGCGTGCCAGCGAGGGCAAGGTGCTGCTGGCGGGCGCAGACATCACGCGCCAAAGTGCCTCAGCGCGCGCCCACCTCGGGCTCGGACGGGCGTTTCAGCTGACACAGCTGTTCCCCGGGCTGTCGGTGCTGGAGAACGTGCGGCTGGCGGTGCAGTCGCGGCGCCGCGATGGGCTGAAACTGTGGTCGGTCTGGTTGTCCGATCGCGACACGCTGGCGCGCGCGCGGCAACTGGTCGAACAGGTCCGACTGGCCGATCGCGCCGATGCAATGGCCAGCAGTCTGCCGCATGGCGACCAGCGCAAGCTCGAGGTCGCGATGCTGATGGCGCTGGAGCCGCAGGTCTACATGTTCGACGAACCGACCGCCGGCATGAGCGTCGACGACGTCCCGGTGGTGCTGGACCTGATCCGCGAATTGAAGACGCAGCGTGACAAGATCATTCTGCTGGTCGAGCACAAGATGGACGTGGTGAGCGAACTGGCCGACCGCATCATCGTGCTGCACAACGGGCAACTGGTAGCCGACGGCGAGCCTGCCGCGGTGATCGCGTCGCCAGTGGTGCAGCAAGCGTATCTCGGGCTGACGCCGGTGGAAGAGGCCGCATGACCGCCGGTGCCGCATCGTTGCAGCTGCTCGGTGTGCACACCCACATCGGCGCGTATCACATCCTGCATGGCGTCGATCTGGAGGTGCCGGCCGGACAGGTGACGATGCTGCTCGGCCGCAACGGCGTCGGCAAGACGACCACGCTGCGAACCATCATGGGCTTGTGGCAGCCATCGCAAGGCGTGGTGCGATTCGACGGCGACGTGATCGGCGGGCGTGATGCATCGAGCGAAGCCAGCGGTGGTGGTGGCGGCAAGAACATCACGCTCGGTACACCGCAGATCGTGCAGCGCGGCATCGCCTACGTCCCAGAGAGCATGGGCATTTTCGGTGACTTGACGGTGCAGGAAAACATGCTGCTGGCCGCACGTGGCGCGCGTAATGTGGCGCAGATCGATGCACAGCGGTTGGAGTGGATCTTCGGCTTGTTTCCTGCGCTGCGGAAATTCTGGCTTTTTCCGTCTGGCAAATTGTCGGGCGGGCAAAAGCAGATGCTGGCGATTGCACGCGCCATCGTCGAGCCGCGCTCGCTGCTGCTGATCGACGAGCCGAGCAAGGGGCTGGCGCCGGCAATCGTGAACAACCTGGTCGAGGCCTTGCGTCAACTGAAGGCTCAGCAGACGACGATCCTGCTGGTCGAACAGAATTTTGCAATGGCCAGGGCGCTCGGCGATCGGGTAGCCGTGATGGACAACGGGCGCGTGGTGCACAGCGGGCCGATGGCCGAGCTGGCAGCGGATGAGGCGATGCAGCATCGCTTGCTTGGACTGGCACTGGCTGCATGAGATGAATATCCCGCAGAGAGCTGTCAGCGAGAGCTTGTGGCGAGCGCGAGAAGCGCGGCTGAAGCCGCTCCTACCGAACACCAATCCGGGTCGCCGCCCGTGGCGTGCGCTATTTCGTGAATTTCGTAGGGGCGGCTTCAGCCGCGCTGCAACATGAGCCGGCAAAGCGACCCGTTCCCGCCAGGCGCCGCACTGGTGCTCAACACCCCTGCTTTGACAACCGGTGCCTCGATCCCGAAGCGCGACTTCGACTCGAAGCCGCTGCTGCTGGTCGTCGCGCTGGCGGCGATCGGTTTTCCGCTGATCGGCTCGGCCTCCACCTGGGTCACGCTGACGATTGCCGGTCTGGCGATGGGCATGATCATCTTCATCATCGCGTCGGGCCTTACGCTGATCTTCGGCCTGATGGACGTGTTGAATTTTGGCCACGGAGTCTTCATCGCGCTCGGCGCTTACGTGGCAACCAGTGTGATGGCCGGCATGGCCGATTGGACCGGCAGCGCGTCGCCGCTGCTGAACCTGGGTGCAGTCTTCATTGCGATGCTGGCTGCGATGGCGGTGGCCGCCGCCATCGGTTTCGCTTTCGAGCGCGTGATCATCCGCCCGGTCTATGGTCAGCATCTGAAGCAGATCCTGATCACGATGGGCGGCATGATCGTTGGCGAAGAGCTGATCAAGCTGATATGGGGTCCGCAGATGATTCCGCTGCCGTTGCCCGAGTTTCTGCGCGGCGCGCTGTTGATCGATGTCGGCAGTGCCGGTGCGGCGGTCGAGCGATACCGCATCTTTGCGGTCGTGATCGGTACGGTGGTGCTGGCCAAACTGCTGTTCGCATTGAACCGCACCAAGCTCGGGCTGCTGATTCGCGCCGGCGTGCAAGATCGCGAAATGGTCGAAAGCCTCGGCTATCCGATCAAGCGGCTGTTCATCGCCGTCTTCGTCGTTGGTTCAGCGCTGGCCGGACTCGGGGGCGTGATGTGGGGCCTGTATCAGCAGTCGGTGACGCCGCAGATCGGCGCCCAGGTCAACGTGCTGATCTTCATCGTCATCATCATCGGCGGCCTCGGCTCGACGCTGGGCTGCTTCGTCGGCGCGCTGTTGGTCGGCCTGATGGCGAACTACACCGGATTTCTGGCGCCGAAGGTGGCGATGTTCTCGAACATCGGGCTGATGGTGGCGATCCTGCTGTGGCGCCCGCAAGGTCTGTATCCCGTGACGAATCGATGAAGATGATTCACCGCTTGCTGTCGCACGATCTGCCTCGCAGTCGCTGGCTTGCGATCGCGTTGTTGTTGATCCTGTTCGGGCTGGCGTTTGCGCCGTTCCTGTTTCCCGGCAGCCAGGCGCTGGGTGTGGCTGCCAAGGTGCTGGTGTTCATCCTGCTGGTCGCCAGCTACGACCTGCTGCTCGGCTATACCGGTATCGTCAGTTTTGCGCACACGATGTTCTTCGGCATCGGCGCCTACGGCGTGGCGATTGCAGCCACCCGGCTCGGCGAAGGCTGGACGGCGGTGGGGGTCGGCCT
>JBBRID010000267.1:0-5736 GCA_038221635.1 Burkholderiales bacterium | reverse complement strand
AACGCCAAGCGGGGGCCGGCTTCCGCGCAGGAGGCTGCAGGCCAGGGCCTGGAGCGCCCCGTTGGGGTTCGTTTCGGTCCGGATGGAGCGATGTACATCAGCGACTACGGCGTTGCCCGGGTCAACCCGGCACGGGCCGCGCAGGGACAGGTACCGTACGAATTTCCTCCGCAGACCGGCGCGGTCTGGAAGGTCACACAAGTGCGATGACTTCCTAGAAGGCACAGGAAAGCAGGATCAACAGGCCACGGGCGGTGCTGCAGCGTCAGGTCCATCCCGATGCACCGCTGCACGCGCTCGCTGGCGGCAGGGCAGGCTTTGCGGCTGTGAGTCCGCGGGGCGAAGGCCAGGAGGCGCCGGCTAGGTATGCGACGGCCTGCGATGACTTTGCCTGCAGCGTCGCTGAGTTTCCGGATTCGCCTACGGTGCATGCAGCACCTCGGTTTTCGGGTGAAACGCGACCCAGGCGAACCAATAAGCCATGGTACCGGGCAGCAGGCGCCCCTGGTCATCGAAGGCCTCGGCTGTACCGTGGGCGCGGTCGTAGCGAATGCGAAGTTTCTTGCCGCCCACTGTGTCCGGCAACTCGCCGCGCGCATCGACCGTGCGCGCCAGGGTACTGAAGGGGTAGGCCTTGGGCACACCGTTGACCTGCACGCCCAGCACCCATTCCTTGAGCGGGAACCGGTCGTCGCGATGCTGCACGTCGAACATCAGGCGCTGGATGCGGTCGTAGCCGGCATAGGGATCACGGACGTAGTCGCGTTCGAAACCAGTGTCGGTGGACAACACCTCGGTGGCGGGGTGGCGGCGGCGCCAATCGCCCCAGCTGGTATGGGTCAGCGGTACGGGCTGCAGCTGAGTTCCCTTGAGCGGGCCGCTGATCGCCATGGCCAGAATCTGCGACCACAGCGACTGAGTGGCGCGGTCGTAGAGCAGCACGTCGCTGTTGTAGAGCAGCCCCGATACGCCGAAACCCGCTGCGCCGGCGCGGGCCGGCGGGTCAAAGGCCATGCCGGTGCCGCACAAGGGGCAGTAGGTCACCACAACCGCGCGGTCGCCCGAAGGGCCCGGGAATCGGTCGTTCACGACCTCGTGCCAGTTCAGGATGCGCACCGGATAGGCGCGTGCCTGACCGTTCAGGAAAACGCCCAGGATGCGATCGTCAGCCGCCAGTCGTGCCTGCTCGGCGCGAATAAACCTCGGTCGGTCGATGGCGGGAATGCCATCCTTTGGCGGGCCTCCGCGCTGAATGGCCTTGGTTGGAACGCTCGCGTTCGCTACATCGAAGCCATTGAAATCGGCCGGGTTGGGTGGCGCTGCGGATGCCGCGCAAACGCTGAATACAAGACCGAGCGCACAGGGCAGCGTCGTCATCCAACGAAGGACCGAGCGGCGCCCGCTCGAGCGGGCCATTACCTGGCGATGCAAAACGGCAATCAGCTCCACGTAAATCTCCTGTGCGGCGGCTCCGGCCTCGGCAAGCGTCGGCAGGGGCGTGTCGAACTGGGTCTGCCCCTTGGCTTTCATTCTGGGTTAGTCGTGCGGGGCCAGGTGTCCCTTACATCGATCCCGACCGCGCACGGCGACAGGCAGCTATCACGAGACAGCGCCTCCAGCGCCTCGCCGCCTGCATCAAAGTGACCGGCGATCAGGGTCATGTCGGTGCTGACGCGCGGTGCGTTGTGCCGAAGCTCGAGCGCACCGGCACCCTGGGCGGCATCGCCCCAGAACAGCACCAGCACCGCGCTGAGATCGTCGCGCAGAAAAAACCGGCATCGCGATCGCGCAGTGCATGTCGGTCGCCTCGGCCGCCGCAGCACGCCGAAGATAGCTGCCGCTCAATCCATTCAACACGATCGGACGACCTTGGTCCCAGGCACGGCCCGGCAACCCTCGCCGCGGCCGAAACACATCGCCTTCGACACCGCGGCGACAGCCGTCGCGGTGCCGAAAGGGCCGTTCGAGAACTCGAGCATGCTGCGGCCTTCCGAAGGCGTCCAGCTTCGCAGGCCTTGATGAAACTCTCAGGCCGAATCCATCGCTTTCATCTTGTTCCGAAACCTCTGCGTCGACGTACCAGTGCAACAGGCGCCGCTCTGTGCCGTTGCACACATGCACAACAATACCGGTCATCACACATCGTCATGATGGCGCCGCTCCATCCGGGAACGGGCGAAACCGCATAGGCAAGCGAAATGAATCCAGAAGATCCTTTTGTCACGACCTGCGACCTCGGTGATCGGCACAAGGCGATCGGTGACGACCAGTTGCTCGTCTTGCCGCCGGTCTTCCATCATTTCGGCGGCGTGCATCGATTTGCCGGCCTGGTCAGCACGGTCAAGTGTTTTGAGGACAACTCGCTGGTCAAGGCGGCGCTCGAGGGGCCCGGCGACGGACGGGTGCTGGTGGTCGATGGCGGCGCCTCTTTGCGCCGCGCGCTGGTCGGCGGCAACATCGGCGCTGCGGCCGCCGCAAACAACTGGGCCGGCGTTGTGGTCAACGGCTGCGTGCGCGACAAGGCTGAACTCGCCACCGCGCAAGTGGGAATCTGCGCGCTGGCATTGATTCCGTTGCCGACCGAGCGCCGCAACGAAGGTCAGCGCAATGTCCGGGTGCAGATCCAGGGCGTGTGGATCAAGCCGGGCGATCGCCTCGTCGCCGATGAAGACGGGATCGTGGTGTTGCCGGGCGAGGGGGACTGATCGTCAGATTTGGCACCTGCAGGGCATTGCCATACCGTCACAAATCGCGGCTGAAGCCGCTCCTACACCAAGACCCCGCATCGTAGGAGCGGCTTCAGCTGCGATTCCCGCGCGCCCTCCTCAATCTTCGAACAACGCCAACAGCCGATCCATCCCGCCTTCGATCACCGCGACCATCGCAAGCTTGCGTACCGCCGGCTTGGCGTGATACGCGATGCTGAGTCCGGCCTCGCCGAGCATCGGCAGGTCGTTGGCGCCGTCGCCGACGGCAATTGCCTGGTTCGGTGAGATCTTCAACTGGTCGCAGACCTCGAGCAGCGTGCGGCGCTTCTCTGCGCCGTCGACGATATCGCCCCACGGCTGGTCGACCATGCGGCCGGTCAGTTTTCCGTCGATGATTTCAAGCACGTTCGAGCGCGCATAGTCGATTCCCAGACGTTGCCGAACCCGCTCGCTGAAGAACGTGAAGCCACCCGACGCCAGCAGCGTCTTCAGGCCCGCCGACTGGCAGGCCTTGACGAAGGCCTCGACACCGGGATTGAGCCGCAGCCGCTGCTCGTAGATCTCGTCCAGCGCCTCGGCGGGAATGCCTTCGAGCAATCTCACCCGTTGGCGCAGGCTTTCCTTGTAGTCGGTGATCTCGCCGCGCATCGCCGCTTCGGTGATTGCAGCCACCTCGGGCTTGCGATTGGCCGCCGCGGCGATTTCGTCGACGCACTCGATGTTGATCAGCGTCGAGTCCATGTCGAAGGCGACCAGCTTGAAATCGCGCAGCCGCAGCGGTGTCGACACGCCGCGCACCAGCAGGCCGGGAAAGGAATTGGTGACTGTGGAGTCGTTCATGGACGGTTGGCGGTTCGGGTCGTGGGCTGTTCTGATTTGCGCAGCCTTGCCCTAAACTGCAATGAAGTCGATTATCGGTCCCCCCTCAACGCCGGAGACAAGCTCGATGGCAGGCGGCATTTTCGTCAGTTACCGTCGTGATGACGCGCGTCAGGCCGCGGGCCGGCTCGCCGATGATCTGGTCGAACATTTCGGCAACGCCAACATCTTTCGTGACATCGAAGGGATCGAGCTCGGCGTCGATTTCGTCGAAGCACTGAACCGCGCCCTCGAGGCATGTGTCGTGATGCTGGTGTTGATCGGACCGCGTTGGCTCGACATCCGAGATGCCAAAGGCAATCGGCGCCTCGATGATCCGCGGGACTGGATTCGCCAGGAAATCTCGACAGCCCTGCAGCGCGGCATCCGTGTCGTTCCGGTGCTGATCGACGGCACGCCTTTGCCAGAAGAGGAGGTCTTGTCCGATGACCTGAAACCGCTGGTGCGACGCCAAGCGCTCGAAATCGCCGATACCCGCTGGCGAGGCGACATGCAAAGGCTGGCGGAGACGCTTGCCCGGGTGCCCGGCCTGGAGCTCAAACGACCAGCAGATGCGCCGGCAGCTGCGCCCTCACCGGTTGCCGGGTCAGCGCCGCCTGTCGGGGCGGCGCCCGAAAGTGGGAAGAAATGGCTCAAATGGGGCCTATACGGCATCGTGGCGCTGGGAATCTTCGCCTACATCGCTGATGAATTCAGCGGCAGCAGCGGCGTTTACCCGCAACCTTCGCTCCCGCTGGTCACCCCGGCTCAGGTGCCTCTGATTGCCCCGCCGGCAGCGGCCGGCAATGCACCAGACGCACCCAATCTCGCAGGCATGTGGCGAACCCTCGACGGCGAGACCTATCAGGTCACGCAGCAGGGCAGGCAGATCAGTCTGAACGCCTTCGCTGGCGGGCAGAGCGTCGGCTCTGGACATGGGCAGCTCGACGGTCAGGTGCTCCGACTGTCAATGTCGATGGTGATTGGTGGCGTACCACTCGCCGCAGCCAACTGCAACCTGCAGGGAACACCCGATTTCAGCCGCTTCGCAGGCGTTTGCCAAGGTCCTAACGGGCAGCAGTTCATGGCGCAGATGTTTCGCTGAGCCAGGGCCCGGTGGCGTTGAGGGGAGATGGCATGAGGGCTGCCCTTGTCGTTCCCCGCCGCCAATCGCGGCTGAAGTCGCTCCTACAAAAATGCCTGTCTTCTGTGGGAGCGGCTTCAGCCGCGATTTCTACCCATCGAGCCGAGGATGGTCGTTGCAGGCCCTCCCACAGACTTCAAGCAGCCGGCAGCGTAGTTCCCTTCGCCGGCGCAACTGCCAGCTCGAGCTGCCTGGGCGGGCCGAGCGCGCGCAGCACCTCGCGAATCACCTGCGCACGTTCCTTGGCATCGGGCAGGGCCCGCTCGATGCGCAGCTTGTCGTTGCCGGCGAGCTTGATGTGGCGGTTCTTCTGCACCAGCTCGATGATGCGGATCGCCTCGATGGGCGGATTGGGTTTGAAGGTGATGGCCATCATCGCCGGTGATGCGTCGATCTTGCTGACGCCGTAAGGCTTGGCCAGCACGCGCAGGCGGTGCACGTCGAACAGGTTCTGCCCTTGCGTCGGCAGTTTGCCGAAACGATCGGTGATTTCTTCCAGCAGCGCGTCGATCTGCTCGTTTTTCTCGGCGCTGGCCAGCCGCTTGTACAGATTCAGCCGCGTGTGGACATCGCCGCAGTAGTCGTTCGGCAGCAGTGCCGGGGCGTGCAGGTTGATCTCGGTGGTGGCATTCAGCGGGTTGATCAGGTCGGGCAATTCGGGCTCGCGCCCCGAACGCAGTGAACGCACTGCCGCCGACAGCATGTCGTTGTAGAGCTGAAAGCCCACCTCCATCATGTTGCCGCTCTGATGTTCGCCCAGCACCTCGCCGGCACCGCGAATCTCCAGGTCGTGCATTGCGAGATAAAACCCGGACCCCAGTTCTTCCATGTCCTGGATCGCCTGCAGCCGCTGCGCCGCCTGCTTGGTCAAACCCTGCACGTCGGGCACCAGCAGGTAGGCATACGCCTGGTGGTGGCTGCGGCCGACACGCCCGCGCAACTGGTGCAATTGCGCCAAGCCGAACTTGTCGGCGCGGTTGATGACGATGGTGTTGGCCGTGGGCACGTCGATGCCGGTTTCGATGA
>JBBRID010000266.1:0-5744 GCA_038221635.1 Burkholderiales bacterium | reverse complement strand
GCCTTGGCGACGACCATCAGGGCGGCATCTTCGTAGACGATATTAAGATCAAGTTGCTCGGGACGAAACGCCCTGCTCTCTTGCGTCGGCACCAGTTCGAGCTCGACCGACTGCCCGGCGCGCAACTTGCGCGACGCCGATTTGGCAACAGCATCGTCCAGCCTCACGTGGCCGCTTTCGATCAAGCTCTGCAGGTGGTTGCGCGAAAATTCCGGCGCCATGTCGACCAGCAGCTTGTCGAGCCGCTGGCCATGAAAGGCAGTCGGCACACTGGCCGAGCGCTTCTCGAACGCCGCGGCCTCGTCCGGGTCGACCGCAACGGCCCCATTCCCGGCGTCCAACGCGGTGCCATCGTCGTCCGGCTCGATCAGCCGGGGCCCGCTGCCGGGCCGTGGGGGGTCAACCCTATAATCTGCGATCATTTTTGACGGAATACGTGCGCCGATGGCCACGTTCGCGGCCCATGGATCTGAAGCGCTCGATGCCAGAAAAACACCTGCCCGGATCCTCCCTGGGACGCCGGGTCACCGGAATCATTGCCACGTCCTGCATCGCGCTGGCCCTGGCTGGTTGTTCGAATACGCCGCAGGACGAAACGGCCAACTGGACGCCTGAGAAATTGTATTCCGAGGCCAAGGACGAGATGAACGCCAGCAATTACGAGCGTGCCGGCATGCTGTTCGAACGGCTCGAAGGGCGGGCCACGGGTACGTTGTTGTCGCAGCAGGCCCAGCTCGAACGTGCCTACGTGATGTACCGCACCAACGACAAGGCGCAGGCGCTGACGATTCTCGAGCGCTTCATCAAGTTGCACCCGACCAGCCCGGCGCTCGACTACGCGCTGTACCTGCAGGGCCTGGTCAATTTCAACGACAACCTCGGCATCCTCGGCAGCCTGTCGCGCCAGGATCTGTCGGAGCGCGACCAGCAGGCCTCGCGCGATTCCTATCAGGCTTTCAAGCAACTGGTCGATCAGTTCCCGAGCTCGCGCTATGCGCCGGACGCGCAGCTGCGCATCAATTACATCGTCAATGCACTGGCCGCCTATGAGGTGCACGTGGCACGCTATTACTACCGCCGGGGCGCCTATGTCGCCGCCGTCAACCGCGCCCAGGCGACGGTTCAGGACTATCAGCAGTCCCCGTCCACCGAGGAGGCGCTGGCGATCATGGTTCGCGGCTACGACCAACTCGCCATGAACGACCTGCGCGACGATGCCAAGCGCGTGCTGGAGAAAAACTTCCCGAACAGCGGGTTTCTCAATGCCGGCCCGGATGGCGTCGTGGTTTCGAGCAAAGCCAAGCCGTGGTGGCAGATCTGGTAAGTGGCCAACGCTGATTTCTGCCGTCTACCACGGCAGTTGATCGCCAGCCAATGACCGCAGCCACTCCAGCGCCTGCGCCTCGGAGTTGATCGCCCCCATCGGCGGCAAGGCCTCGCGAAGGCGCCGGCCGTAATTCATGCCCGCCATTCGCGGGTCGCAGACAACCAGCAAGCCGTGGTCGGTCTCGCTGCGAATCAAGCGGCCCGCGCCCTGCTTCAGCGAGACCGCCGCCTCGGCAACGAAATAGTCGGCAAATGCATTGCGTCCCGCCGCCTCGAGCCGGCGCACGCGCGCCTCGACCAGCGGATCGTTGGGCGGTGGAAACGGCAGCTTGTCGATCAGCACACATTGCAGGGCTTCGCCAGGCACATCGATACCCTCCCAGAAACTCTGCGAGCCGACCAGCACCGATCGCGGCTGGGCCAGAAAGTGATCGAGCAGCTGGCGCTTTGGCACCTGGCCCTGAATCAGCACCTGGATATCGTCACCCTGCGCTTCGAACTCACTGCGCAAGGCCTCGCCGATTTGCCGCAAGGCACGCAACGTCGTCGTCAAAACGAAGGTTCTGCCTCCGAGGGCCTTGGCCAGCCGCGCGGCCAATACCGCCACCGATTGGCCATGCGCACTGTCGCTCGGTTTGGGAAATCCGCGCGGAACATACAGCCGGGCGTGGTTCGGGTAATCGAACGGGCTGCCGACTCGCAGGCAGCGCGCCGACTCCAGGCCGGCAGATTCGGTGAACCAGCTCAATCGAGCGTCATCACCCAACGTGGCGGAGGTGAAGATCCAGGCCTTCGGTGCTGCCAGCATCTGCTGCGTCAGGGCCTCGCGGATGTCCAGCGGCGACTCGACCAGCCGCGCTTGATGGATCGACAAATCGATCCAGCGCACCAGCCCGGGCGCCGAGGGCTGGCCGAAGCGGCGTGACAAGGCCGACAAAGCTTCGGCGCGATCGGCCAGTTTCACGAAGTCGGGCGACAGTTCGACAACTTTTTCGAGCGCTTCTCTGACCATCGCCAATCGCTCTTCCAGCTGAGTCAGCGCAAGTCGGAAATCCGCCAGCTCGCTGCGCTCGTCCCAGCGCAACTTGAAACTGCCCCGTACCTCGCCGATCACGCCGACGCAGGCCAGCCGAAGCTCGCGCGCGGCGCGATCGCTGGCGGCGGACAGTTCTTGCCACTCGCACAGGCCGCGCGCCTGCTGCAGCCCGATTGCCAGCAAATCCCGGCCAAAGTCGATGAGCTGGCTGCTGCCGAGGGTCGTGCCCAGAAATTGCACGCCTGCCTCGGCCAATTGATGCGCTTCGTCGAAGACAGCGACTTCGACAACGGGAAGCAGTTCGGCCACTCCAGTGTCGCGCAAAGCCATGTCGGCAAAGAACAGGTGGTGGTTGACTACCACCAGATCGGCGGCCATCGCTTCGCGCCGCGCCTTCAACACATGGCATCGCCGGAACTCTGGGCAATCGGCGCCCAGGCAGTTCTCGCGCGACGAGGTCACCAGCGGAATCACGCTGCTGCGCTCGTCGAGGCCATCGAGTTCGGCCAGATCTCCGCTGACCGTGCGCTTGGACCAGGTTTCGACCTTGGCCAGGGTTCGCGCCGCCCAGCGATCCGGCAATGTCTCTGCGAGCCGGGCCTGCTGCATTCGATGCAGGCACAGATAGCTCCCCCTTCCCTTCAACAGGGCGATGCTGATCGGCACCTTCAGCGCGTCGCGAAGCCGCGGCAGATCACGCAGGAACAGCTGATCCTGCAGGCTCTTGGTGGCCGTGCTGATCAGGGTGCGGGCCCCCGAAAGCAAGGCCGGCACCAAATAGGCAAAGGTCTTGCCGACCCCGGTACCAGCCTCGGCAACCAACGCCGCACGGTCCTCGATGGCGTCGGCGACGGCGCAGGCCATCTCCAGCTGCACCTGCCTGGACACGTAGCGCGGATCGGCCTGAGCCAGCGCTCCGGTATCGGCAAAGGCCTGAATGACGGCGCGGCGCAGTGCCGATTCGTGCGGGCTGGCGACGGCAGCAGACCTCGCCGAGTCGGTCGTCGCCTCGTCGACCAGCGGCGCCGCCGACGTAGCGTCAGAGGATTGGTCGTGGATCAGTCGCTCGGCCACGTTCAGGCGGGCTCGGGCGGATCGAGGTCAGCTTCAAGGTTGGAGATTCGATCCCGCAACAGCAGACGGCGCTTTTTCAGCCGGCGCAGCGACAGTTCGTCGGATGGGCGATCGAGTACGGCCTGATCAATCAGGTTGTCGAGGTCGGCATGTTCGATCCGCAGCTCGATCAACTGGCGTGACAGCGAATGCAGGTTGTTGTTGTCCATTGCTTGTGATGATCCCCCCTGATGCGCCGTGGCGCACCCCCTCAAAAGATCGACGTCAGTGGACCGGCGACACCCGGTCCGCGGCGACCGCATGACCGGGCAATCAGCCCACCGACAGTCTTCGCAAGAACGATATGAACGCCTAAACAACCGCAACTGGCCCAATATCGACGACCGGCAGGGATTATAGTTTTGCCCATGAGCATTGCGATCAGCGGTCATCGACTGTCAGCAGCCACCGGGCTGCACCGCGGAGACCGCGCGTATCAACAGGATCAGGTTGCCGTGTTCGCCCATGCCCATGCTGCCGGCTGTGCAATGGCCGTGCTGGCCGACGGCATGGGTGGCAAGAGCGGCGGCCGAAAGGCAGCCGATCAGGTAATCCTGACCGCGCAACAGTTGTTCGAGCGTTTTTCTCCCGGTACGGACGATCCGGCCATTGCGCTGAAACAACTGGTGCTGGAGGCGCACCTGATGATCAAGCTGACTGCCATTACCGCCGAGGAGGAGCCTCACAGCACCGTGGCGGCATTCATCATCCTGCCTTCGCGACGATGCCATACCGTGCACGCTGGCGATTCGCGTGTCTATCATTTCCGGGGAGCCGACATGATGTTCCGGACCTCCGACCATTCATACGTCCAGCGCCTCATCGACGATGGCGATCTGACCGAAGACGAAGCCAACACCCATCCGCAGTCGAACCTGTTGACCGGCTGCCTCGGAACACTGAAGGAGCCGCCGGTCACCTTGCATGACCTGGGGCACCTCGAGGTCGGGGATACCGTGATGGCCTGCAGCGACGGCATGTGGCACTACTTCTCGCCGCTTGAACTCGGTTCGATCGCGCATGCGTTGCCACCGCGGGAAGCCAGCGAAATGATGATCGGCAAGGCGCGCGAACGCGCACGCGGCTCAGGTGACAACCTGTCGCTGGCGATGATCAGGGTCGAACCGCTGGGCTGAGGAACCGGGGTTTTCCGACTTCTGTTTTCGCCTTCAGTTCGCTGGCGGCAAGGGCTTTGCCGGCGGGATCGGCGGACGCGCTGGCAACCCAGGCATCGATTTCATCTGGTCCGCTCGCGTCGCCTCGCGTTGCGCCTGTTGACGCCTTGCTTCCTCGCGCCGACGCTGCGACGCAGCGGCTCGTTGCGAGGCCGCCCGGTCAGCGGCAGACTGATCCTTTTCGCGCGGCGGCAGGCGCGCCGTCGATTCGGCGGAGGCTCCGGTCGGCTGCTTTGCATCTGGCGGTCGGGGATCTGCAGTCTGCGACGCCGATGTTGCGCTCAGTCTGGCCAGTGCCTCGGTCTTCTGGCGGATGATCTCCAGGCGCTTGGCCGCACGCGCTTGACGCGCCCTGGCGTCGAGCACCTCTTCTTCACGGCCGAGCGATTCGACAGTATCCCGGTGAGAGGCCTGCGCCTCATTCATGCAGGCCGTGACGGCAAAGCGCCGGCTGCATTCCCAACGCCGCTGGTCGAGCGCGGCATCGGCGTGCCGACGCTCGAGCGCGATGCGCTCGCGCTGTGCGGCGTCATCCGTCGACGTTTGCGCCCAGACCACTGGCGCTGCAGCCAGCCAGCAACCAGCCAGCAAAAAGCCCTGCAGCCAATCCGTGCATCGCCAACGCTCGGCGGCGACCGACAAGGACTTTTCGGTATGTTTCATGTCAGCCCAGTATCCACCTCGCGGCGCGCCGAGCCAAGATATTGCGCCGACTGCATCTCGCGCAGTCGCGATACCGTGCGGGGAAATTCATGCACCAGCGGTCCCTCGGCATACAACTGCTCGGGGGGAACCGCGGCCGACAACAGCAGCTTGACACGTCGGTCGTACAACACGTCCACCAGCCAGGTGAAGCGCCGCGCTTCCGATGCGTGTCGCGGCGCCATCTGCGGCACATCGGACAACAGGATGGTGTGGAACCGGGTGGCCAGTTCGAGATAGTCGTTCTGCGACCGCGGGCCGCCGCAAAGCTCACGAAAATCGAACCACACCACGCCCCCCGCCTTGCGCCGCGCGCGCAACTCGCGCTGCTCGATGCGCATCACCGGATCTTCGTCGCGCGCTTCGGCCAGCCGTTCGAAGGCAGCTTCCAG
>JBBRID010000265.1:0-5763 GCA_038221635.1 Burkholderiales bacterium | reverse complement strand
CTAGTGCCTGAAAGGGCGACGGTGACGAGCCGGAGCGAGAAGTCAGCAGAGGCCGTAGTAGCCGGGGCCAGCCGATGAGGCGGGAAGGCACGGTGAAGGGGCGAACGAGAAGGAGTGTCGAGCGACATGTCGATGCACGGGGCAAAGCGTCAGATGCCCGCGAAAGCGGGGCGGGTGGAGGCTGCGCGCGGTGAAGCCGAGCGCGAACCCACCAGCGATGAAGCCCCGTGCCCGCGAGATGGCCCGAACGACACGGGCAACCCCCACGCGGCGTTGTTACACGCCGCGTTCACGAGGGAGAACCTGAAACGGGCGTTCAAGCGGGTGCGGGCCAACAAAGGGGCAGCAGGGGTCGACGGGCTGGACATAGACCAGACCGCGCGACACCTGGCCACGGCGTGGCCGGCGATGCGCGAACAACTGTTGAAGGGGACGTACCGGCCCAGTCCGGTGCGACGGGTGGTCATTGCAAAGCCGGACGGGGGCGAGCGAGAGCTCGGCATCCCGACGGTGACGGACCGGCTGATCCAGCAAGCGCTGCTGCAGGTGCTGCAGCCGATCCTTGACCCGACATTCAGCGAGCACAGCTACGGCTTTCGGCCCGGACGGCGGGCGCATGACGCGGTTTTGGCCGCGCAGGCGAACGTTCAAGCGGGGCGAAGGGTTGTAGTTGACGTTGACCTGGAAAAGTTCTTCGACCGGGTGAATCACGACATCCTGATCGACCGATTGGGCAAGCGCATCGACGACGCCGGAGTGATCCGGCTGGTCCGCGCATACCTCGACAGCGGGATCATGAGCGATGGCGTGGTGCAGCAGCGGTATCAGGGGACGCCGCAAGGTGGGCCACTGTCGCCGCTGCTGGCCAACGTGCTGCTGGACGAGGTGGACAAGGAGTTGCAGCGACGAGGCCATTGCTTCGTGCGCTACGCCGACGATGCGAATGTGTACGTTCGCAGCCGCCGCGCGGGCGAGCGGGTGATGGCGCTGCTGCGGCGGTTGTATGGAAAGCTGAAGCTGACGATCAACGAAGCCAAGAGCGCCGTCGCGAGCGCGTTCGGCCGAAAGTTCCTGGGGTACAGCCTATGGGCGGGCCCGGGTGCAACGGTCAAACGGCGGGTGGCGGACAAGCCGATGGCGACGTTCAAGCAACGGGTTCGGCAACTCACGCGCCGCAGTGGCGGGCGCAGCATGCAGGACGTGGTGGACAAGCTTCGGCCCTACCTGCTGGGGTGGAAGGCGTACTTCGGACTGGCGCAAACACCCGGAGTCTGGCGCAGGCTGGATGAAGGGTTGCGTCATCGGCTGCGTGCCATCCAGCTCAAGCAGTGGAGGCGGGGCCGGACGATGTTCCGCGAACTGCGGGCGCTCGGCGCCTCGCACACGGTGGCCAGACAGGTGGCGGCCAACAGCCGTCGCTGGTGGCGCAACAGTGCCAAACTGCTCAACAGCGTGCTGGACCTGGCCTGGTTCGACAGCTTTGGATTGCCCCGACTCTCATGACCTCAACTTCTCGAACCGCCCGGTGCGGACCCGCATGCCGGGTGGTGTGGGAGGGGTCCGATCAGCGATGATCGGCCCCTATCCCGATTTGCAGCGGCGTTCCGTCTGGTCGAGCCGCGCTGACTCGGGCGACGATAATTTGCGGATCGCCCCGTAGGAAAAATTGCAATGAAATTTGCTGTGCTCGGCTTCGCCCTCGTTGTCACAGCATGTGCTTCGGGCAGGCCCGAACTGGATGTGGCCCGGGTCGAGGCGACTTGCGCCCGATGGTGCGAGAAAAAATTCCCGTCTTGCGCATTTGATGGGGCAATCGTCGCGGCAAAGAATGCGACCCTCGGTGCATGTCAGAAGCAGTACATGACCTGCGTCGAGACCTGCCCTCCCAGGTAACTGCCACAGCTCGAACCACCGTTCGAAAGACGCTGTGCTGGCGCCCCCGGCAGGAATCGAACCTGCATCTGAGACTTAGGAGGTCCCCGTTCTATCCATTGAACTACGGCGGCCGGAGCGTATCAAGCGGTGGCATTTTCGCATGGCCGTTGCGCTTCATCTCCAACGCCAGATCAGATCGGATCAGATCGAGCGCGTTTTCGTAGCCCGCGCGGCACGCGGCTGACCGACCAGTGACAACTTGTCGAGTTCGGCAGTTCTGGTGGTGGTCGCGCTGCTCATCTCGCCGATATTCAAAGCCGGCGAAATGAGGCACCCGTTGCCTCATGCGGACCGCGCTGAGTGGATTTGGATTGGAAACCCGTTATGGCCTATCTGGTGCAGTGTTCAACACGGCGTCGAAGGGTGCACTGGCTACCCCTTCAAGTTTTTCAACGCTCTGCTTCCCAAGGACCGACATGACAACCATTGCCAGGAGGGCTTGGCCCCTTCTTCTACTGCTCCCGCTTGTCGTCAACGCGCAGGACAAGGCTCCCGGCCAAACCATGCTGGTATTGGACGCCTCGGGTTCCATGTGGGGCCAGGTTGGCGGGCGCGCCAAGGTGGAGGTTGCCCGGGACGCGGTGTCGAACATGCTCACCACCTGGCCGAAAGGTGAACATCTGGGTCTGATGGCCTACGGACATCGTCGCAAGGGGGACTGCGCCGACATCGAGGTGATCAGCCTGCCTGCGCTTGTCGACAGCGCCAGTTTCAAACAAAAGGTGAACAACCTGCAGCCCAAAGGCATGACTCCGATCAGCGCCAGCGTGCGGATGGCGGCCGAGCAGCTGAAGTTCAGCCAACGCAAGACCACCGTGATCCTTGTCAGCGACGGCGAGGAAACCTGCCAGGCCGATCCCTGCGCACTGGGCAAGGAGCTTGAGGCCGCGGGCGTCGACTTCACTGCCCACGTGATCGGATTCGACCTGCCCGCGGGGCCCGCCCGGGCACAACTGCAATGTCTGGCCAGCAGCACCGGTGGCACCTACATTGAAGCCCGCAATGCAGCGGACCTGAAGCTGGCGCTGGGTACGGTCGCGCAGGTCAAGGCGCCACCGCCGGCACCCAGCCAGAGCGTCCGATTCGAAGACGGTTGCATAGCCTACGATCAGGAAAATTTCAAGGGAGCAGCGTTCAAGCTCGGCGGACTGGACCGTGGCCGCATGCGTGAGCTGCCCGATGGTTGGAGCAAGCGAATCAAGTCGATGCAATGCGCGCCCACCTGTGGCGTGATGGCGTTTGCGGCACCTGGCTACGACGGCGACCAGATCCATGTCGAGCCGGGCGCCAAGTGGGCGAAGATGCCGGCCGATTACGGGGGCTCGTTCGGGTCCTACGATCTGGGTTGCACGGCCATCATCGAAGCCGGCAAATGAGGGGGCAATCACGGCGCTTGCCAGCTCGGGCTAGGATCGAGCCGTTGTCCGCCTTCAAGATGGTCCATGAACGAGAGCCTGCCCAGCCAACCCTGCAACGAACCACAGCGCCTGGAGCAGACAGCCGCCCAGCTGGTCCCTCTCTTTTATGCCGACCTGCGTCGTCTGGCGCGGCGCTTGCGCTACGACGCTCGGGCGTCAGAAACACTGCAGACCACGGCGCTGATCAACGAGGTTTACCTGAAGCTTCGTTCGATCGAGTCATGGAACGACCGGCAGCATTTCATGCGTGCGGCGGCCATGGCCATGCGCCAAGTGTTGGTCGACGACGTTCGCGCCCGGCTCGCCCAGCGCCGCGGCTCTGGGGCGGCTCACCTGCCGCTCGAGGCGGCCGAAAGCGTTGCGGCAGACGACGTCGATGAACGGGTGCTGGAAATCGACGACGCGCTGCAACGCCTGAACGCCTTCAGCCCGCGCCTCAGTCGGCCACCGCCAGGGGCAGTTGCCGCAGCCACCGCCTTTGCATCGGCAGGTGCTGCGGCCACTGTTTTGTTCGTGGCAACCGCGCCTGCGATTGCGGGCTCGGCCGGCTTGTCCGAGCAAGCGACCAGCACCAGGGTGAACAGCAGCAAAGCCGGAAGCGGCCACTGGGCACGCGCTTCGAGATCGGCCAGTGTGAGTCGGGCTTCATCCATGCGGCCAAGCGTAATCTGGGCCTCGCCCACCCCCGCCATCGCCGACAACGTGTGCTGACTGGCAGGGCCGGCGTATTGTTCGCCCAGCACGACGGCCCCTTGCAACAATGGCAGCGCCTCCTCGGCCGCACCACGCGGCAAGACCATCTTTCCCAGGTTGTTCTGCAGCGCGGCCAGCGCCGCCGAAGGGGGCAGATGCGCGCGCCGCAGCGCCAGCGCCTCGCGGAACAATCGCTCGGCCTCGGCCGCATGGCCTTCCCGCAATTCCAGCGCCGCCCAGTTGTTGAGGGTGTTCAAAGCGTCGCCGGTGGCCTGGGCGTTCAGGCCCTGCCAGATCGCCCAGGCGTGCTCGAAATCCACCCGCGCGGCCTTCAGTTGCCCGGCGTGATACCGCGCCGTGGCCAGGTTGTTGAGCAGGATGCCGGTGTCCACATGCAGCTCGCCGGAAAGCCTGACGCGCTCGGGCAAGGAAGCTGCCAGGATTCGCACACTGTCTTCTGGGCGGCCTTGGGCGCGCGCGATCTGCGCCTCGACCAATCGGCTTTCCAACAGCCGGTTGCGAAACCGCTCCGGCTCACGACGCCACCAGAGCTGGGCTTGCGCCAGCAACTCCGATGCCCGCACAGGCTGGCCAGATCGCCACAGGCACTGCGCCAGATCCAGCCAGGCTTCGATTTCGGACCACCGTGCAGCGGACTCCGGGGTAGTCTATGCGTTGAACTACGGTGGCCGGGGTTTTTCAGGCGGTGGCAGTTTCGCATGCTCGCTGCGCCTCACTGCCAACGCCAGGTCCAGATCAGATCCAGTGAATTCTCATAACCCGCCTGGGCGCGCAGGGTGAAGCGCTGGGCGATGCGGTAGATCAGCTGCCAGCTGCCGGCGGTGGCGTTGAGGCCACGCTCGTAGCCAACATAGACGCGGCTGGAAAGCTGCTTGCCCAGGCTGACGACCGTGTCCTTCACGTCGCCTCCATCGGCCTGGCGCAGCGAGAATTCGTCCAGACCCAGCGCGCGGCTGACCTTGTCGGTGGTGCTCTCGCCTTCGCCGGCCAACAGCGCAAATGCGGCGCGTTGCAGCAGCGCGGTTTCGGCGCGGCCCAGGCCTTCGGTGGGCCGGCCGAGAACCAGCAGCGACAGCTTGTCGACTTCGGACATCTCCGGCTCGGAGAACAATCGGATGCGCAGGTTCGATGTCGTGCCGCCCACCATTACGCCGACCTTGACATCGGTGTCGGGCCGCGTCGCCCGGATATCCAGCCGCGGGTTGTCGACAGAGCCGACGAAGGTCACGCTGCCGCGCTCGATCTTGAGGTTCTGCCCATAGGCCTTGAAGGTGCCGTCGACCGTCGACACCGTGCCGTTCACCGCTAGCCTGCCGCCGGGTGAGGTGATGTGCAGTTCACCGCGCAGCCCGGTGTTCAGCCCGCGGCCCTTCAGGCGAAGCTCCTGCCCCAGGTCGACACGCAGATCAAGTTCGACGGCGCGGGCGGCTTCGGTCGGCTTGGGCGGCGGCGGCTTCTCATCGCTCTTGCGCTGTGCCACGTCGACCAGCTTGCCATCGGCATCGCGCTTGGCCCGGAATACCGTCACATCGTCCGACAGGATGGGCGCATCGCCGCGCGTGAAATCGATCAAGCCCTCGTCGACCTTGAATCTGCCATTGATGGCAATCTTCTTGGCGCCGAGTTCGACCTTGCCCTGCCCACTGGCAACGATGCGGCGGTCGACCCGTCCAAGCAGCTGGAATTTGTCGGCAAC
>JBBRID010000264.1:0-5787 GCA_038221635.1 Burkholderiales bacterium | reverse complement strand
ATCATTGCAGACCGGCGCCCACACCGTTCGCCCACACCGTTCGCCCACTGCAGCCTACGGCGCCGGGTCGTCCTCGTCGTCGTGCCGGTCGCGTCGCGTGCCGTTCACGTGTGCCCAGAACGCTGGCTTGCGCGCATGGCGCAACCGGATTTCGGCGTCGAAATCCTCGTGTGAAGCCAGCGGCACCAGGCCCACGCCGGAGTCGGCGATCTCTCGCAACCGCGACCAGTAGCGGGCTGCGTGTCCGTAGGCACGTGCGTAGGCCCGGTCCAGGATGCCGCGCATCAGCGCGCGGTAGACGACGGTCTCGGCGCGGTGGCATGCGTGGGCACGCAGCGCCTTCGCCAACGGGACGAGGCTGGGGTAGTTGTTGCCGTCGATGCGACCGGGCTCGGCCAGCAGCACCGCCTCTGCCGCAGCGCCGTCGCCGAGTTCGATCAGCAGCGTGGCAGCGATGGTCGGCTCGTCGTGGCCTAGAGCGAGCTGCCGGGCGCGCTCGAGCGCATCGGGGCGAGCGGCTTCGGGCAGGTCCTCCAGCCACCGCTGGAGGTAGAAGACCGACAGCGTGCGCTCGAACAACTGCTGCCGGATGGGCGCGCTCTCCGAGTAACGGCCGAGCCGGCCCAGGGTCTCTGCCAACAGGCTCTGCCGGCTGTCCTCCATTGACCCCACGGTTGCTCCAGCCAGACCAGCGCATCGGCGGGGCGGTCGGCGTCGAGGTAGGCTTGCACGAAGGTCTGCCACTGCATCGGGTTGGAATTCGGGCTGTAGCTCAGCACGGCCCGAACCTGGACGTCGGGGTCCCGCAGCGCCTTGGCCAGCATCGACAACGACGCCGAGAACCTTAAGGCCTCGAACGGCGGCCCTGTCTCGTCTCCTGCGGCCTGCAACGCTGTCGACAACTGCGCCTCGCAGCGCGCCACCAGTCCGCGCAGCGCCGGTTCGTCGAGCAACTGGTCGGCACGCCGGAGCAACTCATCGCGGACGCCTTAGGCGTCGGCCTCGGCCAGCCGCATCAGCCGGTCGGGCCAGACCTCGGGCGGGGTTTCGCAGCGCGCCGCGGCGGCCAGCCAGTGACGGCAGGCGGCACGCACGGCCTCGCCGATGACACCGTCGGAGTCGTCAGCGTGTTCGAACCATGCCTGGTCGGCCTCGATGAAACTCTCGAACAGCGCCAGGGCGGCTGGCGGGTCCTTGGGCAGCAACTCGCACGCGACCTGGTTGAGCCAGGCTTCGAGCGCCTGGCCGAATTCACGCGCCTCACGGTAGCCATGGAACCGGGTCGACCGGCGCCAGGCCGCCAGCGTCTTCCCGAAGCCCGCAGCGAGCTTGTCCGGCCGGTCGGCCAGTTGCATGCGCGCCAGGCGCTGCTGGACGGCCTCGTGGTCGGCAGTCAGTTCGAGCAGCACGGCAACCAGCGCGTCGGCATCCTGCTTGCGCAGGAATGTCTCCAGGTCCTCGGGCGGTGGTTTGGGCATGGTGGATGGCGTGACTGCCGCGCTCAGTCCGACGGCATACCCTGGCCGAGGTCCCAGAAGGTGTCTTGCCAGTTCGAAATGCGGCCCTCGGTGCCGCAGGCGGCGCAATGCCAGACGACGGTGTCGTCATCGGTCAGGCCGGTGTCGACATGCCGATCGTCACGTTGGCGGCATTTGAAGCACACCGGGCCGGGCGTCTCCTCGGGTCGGTCGAAGTCCGAGGCGTGGGCGACCACCGCGGTCAGGAAGTCGGCCATCTTGCGTGCCGGGCCGCGCTCGGGGGCGATGCTGCCCTTGGCGTCGAGGTAATGCTTCAAGTCGATCACGAACACGGGTTGACAGCGCGGGGAGGCGCTCGATTCTTTGTGGTGGTCAGGGTATCCGGTAACGCAGGCCCAGGCCCACGAACTCCAGCCTCGGCTTCCACGAACCGCGTCTGAATTCCCGCCGCCTCTATTGTTGATCCTGCGTCTTGCGACGCTATGAGACGCGGCGAGCAAGGCCGTCGGCCATCCCACTGCGTCGTCGATGGTCGCACAGTGATGCGCGTGGGGCGTGCACAAGCGATCACGAGGGAGGCGCACACCGTGGTCCCGAGACCCCAGACCCCCAGACGACCGAAACGGCATCTTGACCCGTTGAAGCCCGATGAAGTGATGTTCATCGATCTGGTCTCCAAGTTGTGCCGGGAATCGAAAATCTCCGGCTGAGGGCATCACCAAAGACCAACCTCGGACCGCGTATGCCATCCCTACATTGTGTGATCGCATTTGCTCGTTCAGTTCCTTAAACTGATCAGCCCCACTGGAAGGGAGCAACGCATGAGCACCGACTACGACGAACGGGAAACAGCCATCTATCACGGCACCACCCTGGACATAGCTCAGGCCATCTTCGGCGTGAAGAAGTTCGACGAGCGCAAGACCTGGTTCGCAGCCACGAGGGACCTCGCCATTCATTTTGCCAACAGGACGAGGGCCAAGCAGCGGGTTGCCCAATCGCCAGCTATCGTGAAGGTGGTCCTGTACGAATCCGACCTGGTCCTTTACAAGCGGAACAAGGTCGTCGCTTCCACTGGGTTTGACGAAGATGACGGCCCGCTCCTGAGGGGCAAGACTCAACTGGTGTTCTCGTCAGATGCCATCCGCTTCCTGAACCGCGACATGTTCACCAACGAACTGTCCGTCGAGGTCATCAAGTCGAACACCTGATCGCCGGGCGGCGTTCATTTCGGTCGCCACACCCGATGATCCGCATTTGAGCCTGCTTTTCGGTGGTTTACCGCTTCAGACTGGGTGCGGTCGGGCGTGTTGCTGAGGCGAAGGTCGGAGGGCGCCTTAACCGAGGTCTAGACCAGGTCTAGACCTGGTCTAGACCATGCCCCACTTCGCCAGCGGCAGTCGCGACAGCAGCACCGCCATCGCCAGACGATTCTGGTCACTTGGCGCCAGCAGATGTTGCGCCAAGGGCACGAGGACTTCATCCTCCAGCCTTGCGTGGTCAAGGTAGCGCTCCACCAATTCAGTCAGCTCAAGCGCATTGCCGTGAGCACTACGCCCTGCCGCCAGGTCGCGCATGGCATCGGTGGCTGCGGTCCAGCGCCGCTCCAGATCCTGATGATCACTCTGCAGGCGCAGTGCAAGCTTTGAAAAGACGGCTCGCTCCTCCGGCGTCGCTTGCGCGCGCGCCACCAGCGGCCAGAACTCGTGTTCTTCCTCGCGGTGGTGCGGCAGGATGCAATGCTCAAGAAAGCCGGTGAGTTTCTGCGCGGCAGCTCGCTCGCCCGTCGACGGCGAGCTGCCCGGTTTGATGGTTGCCAGGCGCTGCAGCGTGCTCAGTGCCTCGCGGATCTCGTCGTGTGCACCCATGAAGAGCGCGAAGGGGTCTCGAGTGGGATTCATGGTCAACGGCTCCCGCAGGAAGAGGACTCAGTTATCAAGTCGCGCGTGGGCATCAGGTAGCGGCCCTGCCGCCCGGCACTGGTGATGAAGTCGGATGGTGCATGGATCTCGAATGGCAACGCACCAGCGGCACGGTTCGCGTCCGGCACGATCTTCGAGATGCAGTCCAGGTGCGAAAAACACACCGACAGGCCGCTGGATGTGTTGACGACGGCGATTTTCGGATTGTCGAAATCCGCCTCCGCAATGCCCATCGCGGTCCATTGCGTGACGCGCACGGCCCGGCGCGTCGAGCCACGTTCGAAGTTGCTGCGATAGGTCATTCGAATCCTTGGAGAGAAGCGTCAATCGTCCAGGCGGGCACCCAGGCGGTTCAATTCGGCGCGCACGTGGTCGCCGGCAATCTGGCGCGGTTGGAGACGCTCGCCGCTGGCCAGCGTGGCGGCCACGCCCAGCGCCTGGCCGTAGGAAAAACACTGCGCCGTGACGCGGGCCGAGGCCACGGCCTCGTGTTCGGCGGACAGACAGCGGCCACCAAACAGCAAACCCTCGCCGACCTCGGGGACGAAGCAACCGTAGGGCACTTCGTAGAAGTCATTGAGCAGCCACTCGACACGCGGCTTGGCTCCCGCGTGCAATTCAATCGGCCACGGTGAGCGCGCCACACCGTCGGCAAACTTGCTGCCTGCCACTACATCGGCGTTGCGCAGCACGGCGGTGCCGGCACCCTGGCGGGTCTGGCGTACGCCGACCTGCACGCCGGTGTCGTTGACCCATGCGTTTTCGCAACCGGCCAGGTTTTCACGGAAGAAGCGTGCATATTGGCGAACCTGCGCGCGGCCTTGCGGTTCGGCCTCGCTAAGGTCTTCAGCAATCGCAGCATTGAGCTCACGGCCATCGGCACCGCGAATGCGTGTGCAGTTGCACAGCAACTCGCCGGGCCGGGTAGTTGTGAACAGCCATATCTTGGCGCGCGGCAGATCCATGCCCTGATCTTTGGCGGCGAGGATCTGCTCACTCACGGCAGCCGGCATGATGGTGTCCGGACCGTACTCAGCCAGAAAACGCGTCGTGTCCACTCCCTGCATACGGAAGATCATGGTCGGGTTCTGCACCACGCCGTCGGCACCGCACCAAGTACGCAGACCGGCCATGGCGAGCAGGTCGGCATCGCCAGAGGCGTCGATGGTGAGGCCAGCGCGAACGTCGAGCACGCCAGACTTGGTCCACACGCTGGCGCCGCCGATCAGATCGCCATCGCGGTGTACGCCAACCGCCAGTGCGTGGTAGAGCACACGCACTCCGGCGTCAGTCAGCAACGCATCAGCACTTTCCCGCCAGGCCAGGGGTTCATGCACGCGGGTGAAGGTCTTGCCGTAAAGCAAGGGCTCACCAAGGCCACCACGCGACTCCATCTGCGCGATGAAGTCATCAACAAAGCCATGCACCAACTGACGTGGACGCACCGGTTGCTCACTGGCTTCGTAAAGCCCACAGATGGTGCCGGACAAGCCTGCCACCGCACCACCACCGCAAAAGCCGTAACGCTCGACGAGCAGTACCTTCATGCCAGCCCGCGACGCAGTGCAAGCCGCCGCGAGACCGGTTGCACCACCGCCGATGACGAGAACATCGACATCGACACGTTGGCGGGGCCTGAGATCGATCATGCTTTTCTCCGTCAATGCACCGGCATGGCAAGCCGCGGCAGCCAGGTCACGAGTTGTGGCCAATACAAGGTCGCAGCGAGGGTGATCACCTGCAGCCCGATGAAGGGCACCATGCCCGCATACATGTGGTTCATCGTGATCTCCTTCGGCGCAACTGCACGCAGGTAGAAGATGGCAGGAGCCAGCGGTGGCGTCAGGTAGCTGGTCTGGATCATGATGAGGAACAGGATGCAGAACCAGATCGGATCGAATCCGGCGGCCGTGACCAGTGGCGTGAAGATGGGCAGGAAGATCAGGACGATCGAGATCCAGTCCAGAAAGAAGCCGGCAAGGAACAAAATGAACAACAGCAATGAGAGCAGACCCCAGGGTCCGAGCTCCATTGCGCCGATTATCGAGTTGGCCAGGCTGATGCCACCGCCGCCGATGAATACACCTGTGAACAGCGTCCCGCCAAGCAGCACCGCCATGATCATCGCGGTGACGCGCACCGTCTTGAGCAGCGAATCGTAGAGGCCGGACCAGCTGAACCGGCCGTAAAGCACGGTCAGCAGCACGGCGAAGACACAGCCGATGGCCGCAGCTTCAGTTGGCGACGCCAGGCCACCGAGAATCGAGCCGAGCACGGCGACGATCATGGCCAGTGGCGGCAGCAGATTGCGCGCCGTGATGTTCATCTTCGCCATGAAGCTCGGCTCACCAGGTTCGCGCGGAATGCGCGGCCCGTATTCCGGCTTG
>JBBRID010000263.1:0-5825 GCA_038221635.1 Burkholderiales bacterium | reverse complement strand
GACTTTTTGTCTTTGTTGCGGGAGCCGCTCGACGCAGCCGGCATCCCCTACCAGTATCTGGATGGATCAACCCCACCGGCCGAGCGCACGCGCCGGGTCGCTGCCTTCCAGGCTGGCGAGGGCGATCTGTTTCTGATCAGCCTGAAGGCTGGCGGCTTCGGCTTGAATCTTACCGTGGCCGACTACGTGGTGATTGCCGATCCCTGGTGGAATCCGGCCGCCGAAGACCAGGCCAGCGGACGAGCCCATCGCATCGGGCAGCAGCGCCCGGTAACGGTCTATCGGATGGTGAACCAGGGCACACTGGAAGAGAAAATCGTTCAACTGCACCAGCACAAACGCGAACTCGCCGACAGCGTGCTCGAAGGTGGCGAGGCATCGTCCCCGCTGCGTGCCGACGAATTGATCGAACTCAGCCGCGGCAGGATCGACGCGGATCGACAGTAAGACCGGCTTCGGACGAAGAAAAGGACAGGCAAATGCCTGTCCTTCTTCAGCACCTAGCCCAAAAGCTTATTTGGCCTTCGAAGCCTTCACGTCGGCACTGGCCTCAGCCTTGACGGCCGCAGTCTTGCTGCCTGCGGTGGCCTTGTCGGCGGCCGCATCGATCATCGTCTTGCCGACCTTTTCCTGAGCCTCGATCACCGTCTTGTCGGCTTTCAGATCAGACTTGGCGACCGACTTCTCGGCCTTGGCTTCGGCCTTCATCTTGTCTTCTGGATCAGCCTTGGCGACCTTGTCATTCGCCTTCTTCTTGGCCGCCGCGGCCTTGGCGTCGGCCTTGTCGATCTTCTGGTTCGCGGTGTCGACTGCCGACTCCACTTTCGCGTCGGCCTTCGCATCGACCTTGGCTTCGGCTTTCTCGGCCTTCATGACCTTCTGGTCTGCCTTCACTTCAGCTTTGGTCGTGGCGGTGGTAGGGGCAGCCATGGGCGCCGCCGTCTGGGCGTAGACGCTGCCAGCCAACAAAGCCGGGATCAGCGCGAGAGCAAACTTGTTCATTAATGTCCTAGTTGTCTTGAAGGAAGCACCCGCTTCCGAGTGGTGGATGTACAACGCCGCGCCTGCATCGAAGTTGACCCATGCGGTGGTGTCAAGTGCAACGCATTGTGTTTATGGGTGCGCGTTTTTCAGGCCGGCGGATCTTTCATGCGTGTCTTCGACACGCCCATTACGATCCCCAAGCCGAGCAAGATGACGGAAGCAACGATGACCCAGACCTGCGGCACGCCCGCCATGATCAATCCCCATGCAACGCCGCCGATCAATACGGCGAAGCCAACCAGATACAGAGCAAATGACATGACGACTCCTGGAGTTTCGTGACAGACCCCGTGCCAGAGGCGCTTGCGGGTCCGGTGATGAATCAATGTATGCAGGCGGGTGCTCGCAGCAGATAGTCTTCAGCCGCCAAGCGTTGTAGTCCGCGACCTACGAGAATGACGACATGAACGAACCCTTGCATCAGCTGAGCGCTGTGGATCTGCTGGCCGCCTATCGAAACGGCGAGTTGTCGCCCCTGGAGGTAGTGCGGGACACCATCGCGCACATCGATGCCTGGGACTCCCATCTGCACGCCAGCTACGCCTACCAGGCCGAACAGGCGCTGCAGCTGGCCGAGGCCTCGCAGCGCCGCTGGCGGGCTGGCAAGCCCCGCGGCGCGCTCGACGGCGTACCGCTGACGTTGAAGGAAAACATCGCCACCGCGGGCACCCCGATGCCGCTGGGCACCGCGGCCAGCATCCTGCAGCCTGCAGAGCAAGACGCACCCCCGGCCGCTCGTTTGCGCGAAGCCGGTGCCGTGCTGCTGATGAAAACCACAATGCCCGACTACGGCATGTTGTCGTCCGGTCTGTCGAGCTTTCACCCGTTGACGCGCAACCCATGGGATCTGCGACTGGGGCCGGGTGGCAGCAGTGCCGGCGCAGCGGCTGCCGCCGCAGCCGGCTACGGTCCGCTGCATCTGGGAACCGACATCGGCGGCTCGGTACGTCTGCCCGCCGGCTGGTGCGGCATATTCGGATTCAAGCCGAGCCTTGGCCGGATCCCGATCCATCCGCCCTATGCCGGGCGTGTGGCCGGCCCGATGACGCGCAGCGTCGCCGACGCGGCGCTGATGATGGGCACGTTGTCACTGCCCGACGCGCGCGACACGATGAGCCTGCCCTGGCAGGAAATCGCCTGGAGCCGGCTCGACCGCGACCTCGCCGGACTGAAGATCGGACTCTGGCTGGACGCCGGTTTCGGCCTGGCGCTGGATCCGGAGGTCCGCACGGCCATCGAGGCGGCTGCCCATGCGTTCGAGGTGGCGGGCGCAACGGTCGAGATGGTGCCGGCGTTTTTGACCCCCGGCATGGCCGAGGGCATGGACGACTTCTGGCGTACGCGGTCGTGGCTCGACATCTCGGCACTGGAGGAGGCACGCCGCGCCCTGGTGCTGCCATTCATCGTCGAGTGGGCACGCGCAGCGCAGGGCATGAGTGGCGAACGGGTCTTTCGGGGCTACAGCCAGATGGGCGCGCTACGGGATGCGGCTGTGGCCGCCTGTGCGCCGTTCGACTATGTTCTATCACCCACCGCTCCGATCCCCGCCTTTGCCGCCGAGTTGCCGTGCCCGACCAACGATCCGACCCGCCCCTTCGAGCACATCGCCTACACCCTGCCGTTCAACCTGAGCGAACAACCGGCCGCCAGCATCAACGGCGGCTATACCGCCAGCGGCCTGCCGATCGGTTTGCAAATCATCGGCGCCCGTCACGACGACCTCGGCGTTCTGCAGATCGCCAGGGCCTGGGAACAGATGCGGCCGGCGCAGCTGCCGTGGCCGCAGGCCCCGAACCATTGAACCCAACAAGCCGGCGCAACCTGTCGCGCTCATCTGCGCTTGATACCGAGCGCGCTGCGATACATCGGTTTGCGCTGGCGGGGTGCGCATCGGCAGCCGTAGAGTGCATCCATGGCTGAATTTCCCGAGACCGCGTTTTCCACCGGCAAGAGCCGCAGGCAAAGGGCTGCCACTTCGGTTGTTCGCGGGTTTCATTGGTATGCCGGTTGGCTGGTCAGCATCAGCTGGAAGCGATTCTTCGTTGTCTCGATCCTGTTGCTGATCGGCGTCAGCATCGTCGAGGGCATGCCGCCATTCAACTGGACGATCAGTGAGCACGTCGAAACCCTGCCGGCCCACAGCAAGAAGCCCCCCAAGAAAAAGGACGAGCCGATTGTGAAGGCGAGCCCACCGGTCAGCTACGAAGTGCGGATCGACGACAGCGGCGTCAGGATCACGCCCAAGAATGCTCCTTCGACAACTTCCGCAGCGTCGGCGGCGTCGCCTTCCATCACCGTTCCAGCGGTGCCCGAGGCGCCGCAACCGCCTGAGCCGCCCCAGCCCTCAGCCTCGGCCGTCCCCCCGCTGCCCTCGGTCACGATCAAACTGCCCAAAGGGGCCGATACCGACGAGGTGCGTGCCGCCATCGAAGAGGCGCGCCGCGACATCGAAGGCGCCATCGCCGATGCACGGGAAGCGGCGGCGGAGGTAGAGCGCGCCAGGACGGAAGTCAGCGAGAACGCGCCGCGCATCCGCGTGACACGGGTGCGGCTCAGCGAAGTGCTGATTAACTTGGTCCTGCTGCTGATTCTGAGCTCGGCCGTGATCAAGTTCACCTATAAAGGGCGCATACAGGCCGAAACCAAGGCAGCGAAGGCGACCGAGACAGCCGAGAGCGAATCGCTGAAGCGCCAGGTGGTTGAAGCCCGGATGGCGGCGATGCAGGCGCAGGTCGAGCCGCATTTTCTGTTCAACACGCTGGCCAGCATCGATCACCTGATCGAGACCGATCCGCCCCGCGCCTCGAAGATGCAGAAGAACCTGATCGCGCTGCTGCGCGCCAGCATGCCGTCGATGCGCGATGTCAGCCCCAACGGCAACACGAGCACCCGCGATATCGGTCGCGAATTGGCGGTGATCCGCCCCTACCTGGAGATTCTCAAGGTCCGGATGGAAGAGCGGCTCAGCACCGAGATTCGCGTCAGCGACGGCCTGATGTCGGCCGAATTCCCGCCGATGATGCTGCAAAGCCTGGTCGAAAACGCGATCAAGCACGGACTCGAACCGAAGGCCGACGGCGGCAACCTGCTGGTCAGCGCCGAAATTGTTCACGGCAGGCTCGAAGTGACGGTCGCCGACACCGGCCTCGGGTTCGGCAAGGCCGCCACGGCGGGTACCGGAATCGGCTTGTCGAACATCCGCGAACGCCTTCAGCTCTTGTATGGAAACAAGGCTGCCCTGAAAATCTCCGAGAACCCGGGCGGCGGCACGGCGGTGACGATCACGGTTCCCTATCAGTCAACCACCACGCCCGGCGCTTCGGCCTGACGCCCGGGGCCAGCTTTCCCTTTTTCGCCATCCCATGACAACAGCCCTGATTGCCGATGACGAGCGATTGATGCGCGAACAAATCCGTGCACGCCTGGCAGAAGTGTGGCCCGAGCTGGAGATCGTCGCCGAGGCCCGCAACGGGCTGGAGGCGGTCGAGATGACCGCGCAGCACCATCCGGATATCGTCTTTCTGGATATCCGGATGCCCGGATTGACCGGCGTCGAAGCGGCACGCCAGATTGCCCAGTTGCCAACCCACGACGACTCGCCGGCGGGCGACGACTGGCCCGGCTGCGAGATCGTCTTCATCACTGCGTACGACCAATATGCGGTGGAGGCCTTCGAGCAGGGGGTCGTCGACTACGTGCTGAAACCGGCTGAACGTGATCGCCTGCGGATGACCGTCGAACGGATCAGGCAACGCATGGCGACACGCCAGCCGAGCGACGCGACGCTTGATCCGGCCGCTTCTTCAACACCGCTGCCGACCCACACCCCCGCCATGCAGGAGCTGCTGCAAAAGCTGGCTGCGCAGATGAATCCGGCACCGACGACGAGGCTCCAGTGGATCCAGGCCAGCGTCGGTCAAAGCATCCAGATGATCCCGGTCGACGAGGTGCTGTTTTTCATCTCCGACGAAAAATATACTCGTGTGCAGACGGCGTCCGTCGAGGCCTTGATCCGAAAACCGATCAAGGAATTGCTGGAGGAACTCGACATGGGCGTGTTTTGGCAGATCCACCGCAGCACGCTGGTCAACACACGCGCGATCACCGCGGTCAGCCGTGATCTGCGAGGGCGGCAGATCGTCAGCGTCAAAGGCCATCCGGAAAAACTCGAGGTCAGCCGCAGCTTCAACGGCTTGTTCAAGGGCATGTGAGGCGGCGCGAAGCGCGCGCATTCGATGCCCGCGGCTCGGTTTCGTCCAACGCCGCGCCGTGATGTTCAATAATGGACCTTCGCATCCCGAGGTGCGAGACGAGGTGGAGCACATTCGTTCCGCCATCGACATGGGTAGGGCATATGCGAGCAATGAGCAAGCGAAGGCTGCTGCGGATCGCAACAGCCGGCCTCGCAAGCGGTGGGCTGGTGCTGGCGGGTTCGAACCTGCTGATCAGTGAGGCGACGGCGGCACCTAAGGCCGAACCAAATGACGCGGCCCAGGGCATCGTCACGATCCTGGACGGCAAGGCACAGCTGCTGCGTGGCGAAGAACGTCTGGATTTCGGCGAGGGCACGCGGCTGATCAGCCAGGATGTGATCGAGACCGCTGCCGATGCGCGGCTGTTGCGAATCGAGTTCGTCGATGGGCTGGCAGTCAACTTGGGCCCGTCGACCCGGATCCTCATCGACCCGCAGTTCTATGGCGAGCGAGGGCGCTTCGCCCGCCTGTACCTGCTCAGCGGCTGGGTCAAGGTCAAGGCACCTGCTGCGGGCAAAGTCGACGCGG
>JBBRID010000262.1:0-5887 GCA_038221635.1 Burkholderiales bacterium | reverse complement strand
CGAGCAATGCCGAAGGAAAGTGCCATGTTCTTGCTGACCGACCGCGGATTCCAGCACCGCAACAGTTCCGAAATCACGTCCCGCGCAACGTTCGAGCGCCGTCGTGAAGTGCTTCGATTGATGGCCCTGGGCAGCGCTGGCGCCGGTCTTGCCACATGGGCGGCACGCGACGCCCGCGCGCAAATGGCATCGACCGCACGCTCCGGCAAGCTCGCAGCGCTGTCGGCCAGCCGCTCCAGCGTGTCTGGAGCGGTGACGATGGAGAAGCCCAGTTCCTACGAAGACGTGACGAGCTACAACAATTTCTATGAGTTCGGAACCGACAAGGCTGATCCGGCGCGTAATGCGCACACCTTGAAACCGCGCCCGTGGACGGTTGCCGTCGAAGGGGCGATCAAGAAGCCCAAGGTATACGACATCGAAGAGTTGCTCAAGCTCGCTCCCCAGGAGGAGCGCGTGTACCGCCTGCGTTGCGTGGAAGGCTGGTCGATGGTTGTGCCGTGGATCGGGTTTTCGCTGTCCGAGCTGATCAAACGGGTCGAGCCGACCGGCAATGCCAAGTACGTCGAGTTCGTGACGCAAGAAGACCCGAAGACCATGCCCAACGTCAATTCGAGCGTGCTCGATTGGCCTTACGTGGAAGGCCTGCGCATCGACGAGGCCATGCATCCGTTGACGCTGTTGACCTTTGGCCTGTATGGCGAAATCCTGCCGAACCAGAATGGCGCACCGCTGCGCCTGATCGTGCCGTGGAAATACGGCTTCAAGAGCGGCAAGTCGATCGTCAAGATCCGCTTCACCGAGCGAGAGCCTGCAACCAGCTGGAACAAGGCGGCGGCGCAGGAATACGGCTTCTATTCGAACGTCAATCCGAAAGTCGACCACCCTCGCTGGAGCCAGGCCACCGAGCGGCGAATCGGCGAGGATGGCCTGTTCAAGAAAAAGCGGCCGACCTTGATGTTCAACGGTTACGAGACCCAGGTCGGGCAGCTGTACGCCGGAATGGACCTGACGAAGAATTTCTGATCGTTGGTGATGAAATCAGCTGGCACGGCCGCCCGCTCGAACCCGCAGGCGGCAGGTCAGACAAAACGCGCTCGCGTACCCGGTTTGTTGCAGCACGCTGCGGCCAAACCGTTGCTGTTCGTGGTTTGTCTGTTGCCATTCTGCTGGCTGTTCTATGCCGCATGGGCTGACTCGCTGGGAGCCAATCCGGCCGAAGCATTGATCCGCAGCCTGGGCGACTGGACCCTGCGATTCCTGTGCCTGACGCTGGCCGTCACGCCTTTGCGTCAGCTCACCGGGTGGGTCACGCTGGCCCGGTTTCGGCGCATGCTCGGGCTGTTTACCTATTTCTACGTCTGGCTGCATTTCCTCGCCTACGGCTGGCTCGACAAAGGCTTGGATCTCAGTGACATCCTGAGGGACATTGCAAAGCGGCCGTTCATCCTGGTCGGAACGCTGGGTCTGTTGTTGCTGACGCCGCTGGCACTGACCTCGTTCAACCGAGTGATACGGTTCCTGGGCGCGCGCCGTTGGCAATGGTTGCATCGCCTGATTTACCCGATCGCGTTGCTCGGGCTGCTGCA
Source organism: Burkholderiales bacterium (assembly GCA_038221635.1). GTDB lineage: Bacteria > Pseudomonadota > Gammaproteobacteria > Burkholderiales > Burkholderiaceae_C > Ideonella_A. The sequence goes on along the minus strand of JBBRID010000262.1, from coordinate 4,298 downwards.
CTTCTTCTGGATGCGCGCGGGCAAGAATGATTTTTCGGAAGTTGCCGTCTACGCGGGCGTGATCGGCGTGCTGTTCGCCTGGCGAATCGGGCGAGCGGCAAAGGCTCGCCGCAAGTCGCATGTAGCAGCATAGGCCGAGGACTGACGCGCCGTTACGCCTTTATCCCTGGGCGACGCAATGTCGCGCCATTGATGGATTTCCCCGAGCGATTGATCGACGTTGCTTGTTAGCATGGCATCGTCAATTGACACCTTTCCCAACGTCGTGCCGCGCAAGCGTCTCAGGAGAAGCCATGTCCCTCAAGACCGATTTTGATAAAGCCGTGGTCGCGTCGAAGTCTTTGCCGGAAAAGCCCGGCAACATGACGCTGCTGAAAATCTATGCGCTGTACAAACAGGCCACTGCCGGAGACGTCGAAGGCAAGCGCCCGGGGTTCACCGACCTGGTCGGCCGCGCCAAATGGGATGCGTGGAACGAACTCAAAGGCAAGGATGGCGACGAGGCAAAGCAGGAATACGTCGATCTGATCGAGTCGCTCAAATAGCCGCACGGCGGTTGGAGGTCACCGCGCAATGCTCTTTATCCGGCCTTGCGCGACTTCTTCGCAGCCGGCGCCGGCGCCGCTGCCGTGGATTTTTTTGCGGGCTTGCCTCCGACGACCACCTTCGTCTTGGCGCCGGCGGGTTTGGAGTTGGCAAGCAGCAGGTCGTCGAGATTGCGTTCGATCTCGTGCTCGATCGTCTTGCTGAATGCGCCCAGCAGAAAGCCGAGCTTGGCGTCGAGTTCGAAATGATCGGCACCGACACTCAGCTCGCCACTGACCCCGGTTCTTTTGAAGGCGACGGTATCACCCGTTTCGCCCTCGACGACCGTGCAGACCATGTCAAATTTCTTCTCGACCTCCTCGGCCCATTGCCAGGCGATTTTTCGCGCCTTTGTCAGTCCGAGCTGGTGCTTGCGGTGGATGTGGATCTGCGCCATAGCCTGTCTCCGTCTTGTCTTCGATCAAAGTTTCTTGTCGCTCAGCGCTGCCAGGCGTCGGCCGTCCGGTAGCGCGGCAATCCGGCGCACCTCGGCATAAAAGCGTTCGAAGTTTTTACCGTTGCGCTCATAGATCTGCCAGAAATCGGACACCAGCGAGTTGTACGCAGCCACCAAGCCAAGCGATGCATTGTTGGCATTTGCAATCCACTGGTCGTATCCCGAGTAGCCATCCCAGCGCTCTACTTTGATGACACGATAACGCTCGCGCATGGCTGCCATCACGCGGCTTTTCTCGGAGCGCTTCACTTCAGCGCTGGCATCACCATCGTAGATCGCTTCGAGCTCTTTTCGCGTTGATCGGGTCAGCTCGCGGAAATCTTCTCGCCTGCGCTCGTTGAGCTCGAAGGCTGCACGTGCGCCCGGGCTGCCGTGCTTCTCCAGCCAAAGGTCGCCGCCGATCCGTTCAACCGTGCTGGCAAAGGATTCGTTGAAGACGGTGTCGCCGGGCACGTAGACAAGCTGGTGCGTCAATTCATGGAACACCAGTTTGGCGAGATCGACATCCGGATAACCGACGAAGGTACTAAGCAGCGGGTCCGCGAAATAGTCGCCGGGCAACTTGCCAAGCGTCGAATACGCGGGCACGCCGTACACCATCACCTCAAGACCTTGTTTGCGCAAGGCCTGCGCTGCGTGGTCGGCGTCGGCACGATCGTAGAAGCCGCGATACCCCACGCAGCCGACAACCGGATAACACCAGGTCTTCAACTGCAGGCTGAGTTCGGATGCGGCAACCACGTTCCAGACCGCCGCACTGCGGCCGATGTCGGCATAGCGCCGGTAGCTGGCGTTGTCGGGCAGTTTCAGTTCGTCGACTGCGAAATCCCGGATACGCTGGCTCAACAGCAGCCGCTGCCGCAAGGCTGGTGGTGTCGAATCGTCAGCCAGCAAGTCGGGAACGGGCCGCGCAGCAGCGACCAGACGCAGATGGCCGCCGACGGATTGCGCGACGTATTCAACCGGGGCGCAGGCCGATGTCGTCGATGCGACGGCCACCAAAGCCAGCCATCGCCCAGCGCGCCGCATTCGATTGCAACTGCTGCTGAAGACTGCCTGCCCTTGCACGGCATCAAGCCGCAGCGGTCTGCTCGGCCGCTTCGACTTCAACCAGGCAATCGTAGAAAGTCGGTGCGCGGCCCAGATCGGTCAGAGCCTGACTCGTCAGTTGATTGACGTTCGAGCCGTCTTCACCGAACTTTCGCCACCAGATGCCCAGCCCGTGAACCACGCCGGGCCGCGCTCGCGGACTGACGGCCGCGTGGCAAACATGCACGCCGCGCTGGTTGAACACCCGCACCCGTTGGCCGTCCATGATGCCGCGCTGCCGCGCATCGTCGGCGTGAATTTCGAGGATCGGGCGGCCTTCGATCGCGCGCAGGCTCTTCATGTTGACGAAGCTCGAGTTGAGGAAATTGCGAGCCGGCGGCGAGATCATGGCCAGCGGAAACCGCTTCGCCAACTCGGGCGTCGATCGCGGGGATTCATGGTTCGACAGATAGTCCGGCACGCCGTGTTGTGGCGATGTGACGATGCAGCGGCCATCGCCGGTGGGGAATCCGCCGTTGGCGAACGGTGCATCGGGCAAATCGAGTTTGACCCAACCGTCACGGCGCAGTGCCTGGGCATCGATGGTCGAAAACGCCTGCGCGACCAGCGACTCGTCGCTGTCCGAAAAGCAGGCCTCGTCGAAACCAAGCCGCGCAGCGAGCTCGCGGAAGATCTGCGTATTCGGCCGCGCCTCACCGACTGGCGCAATTGCCGGCTGGTTGCGCACGACATAGGTATGACCATAGCTGGCATGCACGTCCAGGTGCTCCAGCTGAGTCGTCGCCGGAAGCACGTAGTCGGCCAGATCGGCAGTATCGGTCATGAAATGCTCGAGCACGACGGTGAACAGATCGGCTCGCTCGAAACCGCGAACCACCTGCGCCGAATCAGGCGCGACTGCAACCGGGTTGCTGTTGTAGACCACCAGCGCCTCGATGCGCGGGCCGAAGCGGCTGCCGTCGGCCAGCAGATCGCCGCTGTCGCGCTGCAGATCGTCGCCGATGGTCACCATGTTCAGGGTGCGCGGCGAGCGGCCGGCCAGCAGATCGGGGCGCTGCAGGTTTGCCGAACGCGGGAACCAGCCCGAGGCCGACAACAACATGCCACCGGCCGGCTGCCGCCACGCACCGATCAGACACGGCAGCAGCGCGATCAGACGCACGGCGTTGCCGCCACCGCGTACCCGCTGCATGCCGTAGTTCAGCCGGATCGCCGCGGGCGCCAGCGTCGCGTAGTCACGCGCCAGCGAACGCACCTCGTCGGCGCTGATGCCACATTCGTCGGCGGTGCGCTGCGGCGGCCACGCCAGCGCACGTTCTCGCAACGCTGCCCAGCCATCGGGGCCGCACTGCACGTGAGCATCGATATAGGCCTGATCCAGCCAGTCGTTGACGATCAGCTCGTGCATCAGACCAAGCGCCAAGGCGCCGTCGGTGCCCGGCAACAAGGCACTGTGCTGGTGACATTTGTCAGCCGTCTCGGTGCGCCGCGGATCGATGCAGATCAGTTTCGCGCCGGCGCGTGTTGCCGCCTGCGCGAAGGTCCAGAAGTGCAGATTGGAGGCGATCGAATTGCTGCCCCAGATCAGGATCAGCCGGCTTTGCGCGTAATGCTCGAGGTGCATGCCAACCTTGGCGCCATAGGTTGCCAGCAAGGCTTCGCCGCCGGCGTTCGAACAGATCGTGCGGTCCAGCCGCGAAGCACCCAGGCGATTGAAAAAGCGCCGGTCCATGCTTTCGCCCTGCAGCATGCCCATGGTTCCGGCATATCTGTACGGCAGTATGGCTTCGGGGTCGCGCGCGGCGATCGCCTGCAGGCGCGAGGCGATGTCGGCCAGGGCCTCGTCCCAAGTGACGCGGACGAACTGCCCGCTCCCCTTCGGCCCGCTGCGCTTCATCGGATGCAGCACGCGCTCCGGGTGATACGTGCGCTCCGGGTAGCGCGACACCTTGGTGCACAGCGCGCCATGCGTCGGCGGGTGATCCGGGTCGCCCTGCACCTTGACCGCGCGGCCGTTTTCGACCGTGACGCGGATCGCGCAGGTGTCGGGGCAGTCGTGCGGGCAGGCGGCGCGGACGAAGGTCGTTTGCATGGAGGTGAACTATTGCACACGGCAGGCGCGCGCGAGCGTCTCCCCCGGCCGCCGATCGACCACGCGGGTCGCTCCGGCCACTATGCTGCAAGCATCCCGGGACACACCGGGGGG
>JBBRID010000261.1:0-5934 GCA_038221635.1 Burkholderiales bacterium | reverse complement strand
AATGGTGATCGGTCCGCGCCCGGCCGCCGAGCGGATATTCATCACCGCATCGGCCAGCAGTGCAATCGACACCACATGATCGAGGTGCGAATGACTGATGCAGATGTGATCGATGCGCGCCAGCTGGCCGAGACTCAGATCGCCGACGCCGGTGCCGGCGTCGATCAGGATTGCCTCGTCGAGCAGGAAAGACGTCGTCCTGCAGGCGGCAGCGATTGCCCCTGAGCAACCGAGTACTCGCACGCTCACCGCTGCACCCCCGCACCGCCAGAAGTCTCGTCGGGCGCGACGGAGCATCGCCTTCGAAACGGCCAAACGGCGACGCTCATGGCGCCAAGCCTTCAACCGAGGATTGGGGCGGCAATCGAGACATCTTGAACTGGCTCGCAACAGGGCCGAAAGCGCCAGTGGTGGCACCCGTGACAGGCGCAGGGATCAGCCCTTGCCTGAAATTGGCCCGATGGTGGCAGCAATGGCTTGCCGGTGCCCATCCCGATGCCGCGACAACGCGGGCAAGCGTGAGAATGGTCACGAAGCTCATTGCACCGGATCCGCACAGGCACCGCCGGGTCTGGCGCAGCCCGTTCAGGTCTGCACGAACTGCATCTGGGTTCCGGCCAGCTCGATCACATCGCCGTCCTTCAGCGGCGAGGTTTCACCGACCAGTGGCTGGCCATTGACCAGCGGCCGGCTGACGCCGTCCACGTGGGCAAACAAATAGCCGCTCGGGCGTTTGGTGATCGAGGCGACTTGCACGCCCGGTTTGCCGACTGTCGTCACAACCTTGGTCAGGACCATTTCGCGGCCGGCAGCAGCACCGTTCAAGACCCGGATCGACGCCGGCGGCACTGAACCCGTGAACGCGCCAATGCCAGAAGGGGTGAAGGCTGGCATTGCTCTGGAACCAGGTCCATCGGCCTTGAATACCTGGGTTTTTTCGTAGTCAGTGCCGTCATCTATCAAGTACTTGATCTTGTATTTGCCGATTTCGACCGTGTCGTTGTGGTTCAGCAGCTGTTTCTTGACCGCCTTGCCGTTGATGTAGGTGCCGTTGGTGCTGTTCAGGTCTTCGATGAAAACGTCGGCGCCCGCCAACTGAAGCACGGCGTGTTCGCCACTGACGGCCAGGTTGTCGATGACGATGTCGTTGTACGGACGGCGGCCGAGGGTGGTCTTGTCCTTGGTCAACTGCACGTCCTTGATAACCACACCTTCCAGCGAAACGATCAGTTTGCCCATCATCAACCTCGAATTCTTCTGTCAACGCCTGAATTGCCACCAAGGGCGAGCCGACTCCGCAGCTTTGGCTCGTACGAGTATCACCGAAATGTTGTCCTTCCCACCCGCCTCGTTGGCCGCGTCGACCAGTGCTGCTGCGCAGGATTCAAGTGATTCGGCATTGCGGAGCAGCATTTCCATCGCCGGATCGTCGACCATGTCGGTCAGGCCATCGGAGCAGAACAGGTAGAGATCGCCGGAGCTCAGGTCGTGACCGTGCAGCTCAAGCTGCACTTCGGCTTCGACGCCGACCGCCCGCGTGACCAGATTCTTGTTGGCGGCCGAAGCCGCCTGTTCTGGCGAGATGAGGCCCGCATCGATCTGCTCCTGCAGCAGCGAGTGGTCGCGCGTGATCTGCCTCATTGTCCCTTCGCGCAGCCGATAGGCGCGTGAGTCGCCGACATGCCCGAGCAGCAACCTGGACGCACGAAAAACGCCCATCACCAGTGTCGTGCCCATCCCGGCTTGGCGGGCATCGGTATTCGCGGCCTGGTAAATGGCGCGGTTTGCCGCGTCGACACACAGCGTCATGGCACGACGGACTTCTCCGTCGCTCGCCGACGCAGCAGCCTCAGACAGCCAGCGATTCAGACCGTCGAGGATCTGCGAGCTTGCCATTCCGCTGGCGACTTCGCCGGCGTTGTAGCCACCCATGCCGTCCGCAAGAACGACCAGACCGGTCTTCGGTTCGATCGCAACCGAATCCTCGTTGTTGCTGCGCGAGCGGCCCGTATCGGTGGCGCTGAAGTACTCGAAATCCATGTTGTGCTCGCGCCCGTTCAATCATTGGAGTGTCGGCGTCCCACTTTTTCCTGGCAAGGCGGGATTGTGCCTTGTCTGCCGCATGCTCAGCGAACCACCTTGACCGTCGCCGAATACGAACTGTCGGTGGCTTGATGTCTTTCGGCGCCTGGCGTACCGCCAGCCGAGGGCAATGCTGCAGCGATCGGCCCGCTTTCGCCAAAATCGACTGCCCGCAACTCGGCGGCCATCCGATTGCCATCACCATAACGGGCCGCAGGATCCTTTTCCAATGCACAAGCCAGCACCTTGGCCAGGCTCTCCGGCAGATCGGGCCGCATCAGTCGCACGTCGGGAGCCGTGTCGTTGGCAATCCGGTACATCAGCTTGGCCATCGATTCGGCCTGGAAAGGCAACTGCCCGGTCAGCAACTGGAACAGCATGACGCCAAGCGAATACAGGTCGGACCGGCCGTCGATTCGCAGGCCCGACAAGTGCTCGGGCGACATGAAGCTCGGCGTGCCGAGCACCGTACCGGTTCGGGTGCGGCTGGCATCGGTCACGCGCGCGATGCCGAAGTCGGTCACCTTGACGGCGCCAGTCGGCAGATGAAGCATCACATTGGCCGGTTTGACATCACGGTGCACAACCCCGCGCGTGTGCGCGTAGGCCAGCGCTTCGGCGACCCTCGTGCCCACGCGCAAGATCACCGGCACCGGCAGCAACTTGTCGGCGCTGGTATGGCGCTGCAGATCCTGACCCTTGAGGTACTCCATCGCGATATAGGCGAGTTCCTGCTCTTCGCCAACGTCGTAGATGGTGACGATATCTCGGTGCTGCAGGCGCCCCGCAGTTTCGGCTTCGCGAAAGAAGCGCTGCTTGACTTCATCGAGTTCCGACCCGGCAAACTCTCGTCCGAGTGCCATCGTCTTGATCGCGACCTGGCGGCCGAGCATCGGGTCGAGCCCCAGGTAGACGACACCCATCGAGCCGCGCCCGATGACACGGTCGATCCGGTACCGGCCCAGGCTGGTTCGCGACAGGTCAGACATGGCGACGCCGCCACGAGGCACGCGCGCCACTGGCACGGCTGCTGAGCGGGGAATGTCGGGTGTGTTGGAAGCCTGCGTGACAGCGGGCGTGGTTCCAACTGCTGATGGCACGGTCGGAATCGAGACTGGCGGAATTCGCAGCGTGACGCTGAAGCCGCTGCCATCGGCATCAGCATCGTCTCCCTGCGAGTCGGACTCCGATGCGGCACCCTTGCGTGCCGCCCGCGCCTCAGCCCGGCTGATGCCGGCCGATTCACCCCGGCGTTTGCTGCGACGCCCCGACAGCCAACCGAAGTGCGCCGCCAGAAGGGACGCGACCGCCAATCCGGCTGCCGTCGCATCAAATGCCGGAACGAAGCGCGGCGCAATCAACATGACCAGACTGCCGAGCAGCGTGATCGCAAATGCGGCGCGATGCGGGAGAAGGGGCAGACCGAAGTTCACATAGGCGGCGACGATCGCGAAAACGAGCAGCAGCCCAGGCAATGTGGTCGCCATCGTCGATAGTCCGTTCAAATCTCTTCGTTCCGATCGTGCTGTTGCGGCTCGAACTGTCTAGTTGAGCCAGCGAAAAACCGCACGATGATTGACCGGATTATCGGAACGGAATCCAGCAACTAGATCACCTTGCGGGCCGGAACTCCGAGTCGGCTGTACCGGTTTGCCAGCTTGACCGCGAGGCCTTGACGGCGCTTAGAGCAGGGCCTTCAAGAGCTTGCCCATCTCCGACGGATTGCGGGTCACGGTGAATCCGCACTCCTCCATCACAGCCAGCTTGGCGTCCGCCGTATCGGCGCCACCAGAGATCAGCGCACCTGCATGGCCCATGCGCTTGCCCGGAGGTGCGGTGACACCGGCGATGAAGCCGACGATCGGCTTCTTCATGTTGGCCTGGCACCAGCGGGCCGCTTCGGCCTCGTCGGGGCCACCGATCTCGCCGATCATGATGACCGCATCGGTGCCGGGGTCGTCGTTGAACAGCCGCATGATGTCGATGTGCTTCAGCCCGTTGATCGGGTCGCCACCGATGCCTACGGCGCTCGATTGTCCGATGCCGAGCTCAGTGAGTTGCGCCACCGCTTCATAGGTCAGCGTGCCGGAACGCGAGACCACGCCGACGCGGCCCGCCTTGTGGATGTGGCCGGGCATGATGCCGATCTTGATTTCATCGGGTGTGATCAGCCCAGGGCAGTTCGGCCCGAGCAGCAGCGTCTGCTTGCCCCCCTTGGCTTCCTTGGCTTTCATGCGGTTGCGTATCTCGAGCATGTCGCGAACCGGAATGCCCTCAGTGATACAGATGGCCAGATCGAGGTCGGCCTCGACGGCTTCCCAGATCGCGGCGGCGGCGCCTGCCGGCGGCACGTAGATCACGCTGACGGTCGCTCCGGTGGCTTTCGCGGCCTCGCCGACGTTTGCAAAAATCGGGATGCCTTCGAAATCTTCACCGGCCTTCTTCGGGTTGACGCCAGCGACGAAGCAATTCTTGCCGTTGGCATAGTCGCGGCACATGCGGGTATGAAACTGGCCCGTCTTGCCGGTGATGCCTTGCGTGATGACCTTGGTATCTTTGTTGATCAGGATGCTCATGGTGTGTCTTTGCTTTGATCTGGCCTGTGGGGTTCCTGCGTTCGTAGGAGCGGCTTCAGCCGCGCTTCGGTTTTCACCGAAACCGCAAGCGCGGCTGAAGCCGCTCCTACGGGGGCAATCTCTATTTCCTGAGCGCCGTCATCACGGCCTCTGCAGCATCGGCCATGGATTCGGCGGTGATGATGGGCAGACCGGAGTCTTTCAGCATCTTCTTGCCGACTTCTTCGTTGGTCCCCTTCATTCGCACGACCAGCGGCACGTTCAGGTTGACCGCCTTGCAGGCCGCGATCACACCTTCGGCGATGGTGTCGCAACGCATGATGCCGCCAAAGATATTGACCAGAATTGCCTTCACCTTGGGGTTGCCGAGCATGATCTTGAAGGCTTCGGTGACCTTTTCGGCGGTGGCACCGCCGCCGACATCGAGAAAGTTGGCCGGTTCGCCGCCGAACAGCTTGATGGTGTCCATCGTCGCCATCGCCAGACCGGCGCCGTTGACCAGGCAGCCGATGTTGCCGTCGAGCTGGATATAGGCCAGATCGAACTTGCTGGCTTCGATCTCGGCCGGGTCTTCCTCGTCGAGATCACGGTACGCGGTGATCTCCGGGTGGCGGAACAAGGCATTGCTGTCGAAGTTGAACTTCGCATCGAGCGCCTTGATGTTGCCATCGCCTTCGAGAATCAGCGGATTGATCTCGGCCAGCGAGCAATCGGTTTCCATGTAGCACTTGTAGAGCTTCTTCAGGACATCGATCGCCTGCGCCTGCGACGCCTGCGGAATGCCGATGCCGCTGGCCAGCTCGCGCCCTTGATCGTCGGTGAGCCCGATTGCCGGATCGACGAAGACCTTGAGGATCTTCTCGGGGGTCGCATGCGCCACCTCCTCGATGTCCATGCCGCCCTCGCTGGAGGCCATCAGCGCGACCCGCTGGGTCGCGCGGTCGGTCACAGCGGCGACGTAATACTCGTGCTTGATGTCCGCGCCTTCCTCGATCAACAAGCGGCGCACCGGCTGGCCGGCAGGGCCTGTCTGGTGGGTCTTCAACTGCATGCCGAGAATTTCGCCGGCCAGCTTCTGGACCTCGTCGAGCGACCGCGCCAACTTGACCCCGCCACCCTTGCCACGCCCACCGGCGTGAATCTGCGCCTTGACGACCCAGACCGGACCGCCGAGCTTCTGCGCCGCCTCGAAAGCCTCATGCACGCTGAAAGCCGGATAGCCGCGCGGCACGGGAACGCCAAATTGGCGCAGGATTTCCTTACCTTGGTACTCGTG
>JBBRID010000260.1:0-5975 GCA_038221635.1 Burkholderiales bacterium | reverse complement strand
GAAGGCGCCGAGTGCGAGCTGGACCTCGACGACACGATCCGCGCCACGGCGGCCAATGCCGGCTGCCTGGACATCAAGCTGGTGCCTGAGCGGCACAACAAGGTGAAGGTGCTGCTGCTGATGGATGTCGGTGGCACGATGGACGAGCACATCCACCGGGTCGAAGAGATCTTCAGCGCCGCCAAGGCCGAGTTCAAGCACCTCGAGTTCTACTACTTCCACAACTGCGTCTACGACTTCATGTGGCGTCACAACCGCCGTCGCTACAGCGAAAAGTTCAGTACCTGGGACGTGATTCGCAAATACAACAAGGACTACAAGCTGATCTTCGTCGGCGACGCCACGATGAGCCCGTACGAGATCCTCCAGCCCGGTGGCAGCGTCGAATACAACAACGAGGAAGCCGGCGCCGAGTGGCTGCAGCGCCTGACCAATGCGTTCCCGAAGTTCGCGTGGATCAACCCCGAGCCGCAGGGCGTATGGGGTTACCGGCAAAGTATCGCGGTCATCCAGCAATTGATGAATCAGCGCATGTTCCCGCTGACCTTGCAGGGCCTCGAAGGGGCGATGCGCCAGTTGAGCAAATGAAGCGTTTCGCAGTTGTTTTGCGCACTGCTTGCTGTGCCGTTATGGCATTGCTGGTGCTGTCCGCCTGCTCGTCGATGCCGTGGAGCAAGAAGCCCGACAGCGCCGCGAAAAACGAGCAGGTGTTGCGCCAGATGTACAAGCTCGAGGTCAAGGCGCCATCGGCACAGAAGTCGCTGCTGACCAGCTTTCTCGACCTCGCAAGATTTCAGCGTGGCCCCGAATCCGACCGCATCACGCTGGCTGAAATCGATCGTCTGGTGGCCGGCGCACCGGCGCAGGCGCGCAGCCTGGTCGAAACCCAGGGCTACTTCAATTCGCAAGCCTCGGCTCGCCGCGAAGCCGCAGGCAGCGATGGACTGCCGCTGGTCATCGTCGAATTGACACCGGGCCCGCGTACCACGGTCGAGTCGGTCGAGATCGAAACCAGCGGGCATCTTGAAAAGTCAGCGAGCGCGCGTGACCGAAAGGCGCTGGAGGTAGCGGCCGAGCTTCGCGCCAAATGGCCGTTGCGAGCCGGCGAGCCGTTCACTCAATCCGATTGGGATGGCGCAAAAAATACGGCCCTCGGCGTGTTGCGAACCGATGGCTACCCGGCCGCTTCGTGGGCCAATACGTCTGCGCGCATCGATGCCGATGCGAACCGTGCTCGACTCTACGGGCTTGCCGACAGCGGGCCGTTGTTCAGTTTCGGTGATGTCTTGATCACCGGCCTGGAACGCTACGACCCGTCGTCGGTGCGCAATCTCACCACTTTCAGGCGCGGCGAGCGCTACAGCGAAAAGACCATGCTCGACACCCAGGAGCGACTGCAACGCAGCGGCCTGTTCGAAGGCGCCGTGGTATCGATCGAGGCGGATCCGACCCTGGCAGACGCGGTGCCGGTGACCGTCAAGGTACGCGAATCGCCGCTGCAGCAGGCCACCATCGGCATTGGTTTTGCCGACGCTACGGGCGAGCGCGTCACGCTCGAGCACACGCACCGTCGCGTCTTCGGCCGCAAGTTCTTCGGCACCGATTGGATCGCGAAGAACAAGTTCGAACTGGGGCGCGACCAGCAATCGTGGCAGGGCGACTTTTCTTCCCATCCGTTGGAAGGCGGTTGGCGCAACATCCTCGGCGCCGGTCTGCAACGTGAAGATGCCGAGGGCACCAAGGTCAGCTCGCAGCGCCTGCGCGTTGGCCGCGCCGTCGAGACCGAACACATCGACCGCCTGGTGTTTCTCGAAGTGCAGCAGGCCAAGACGAGCAGTTCGGCATTGAGCGAATCGAACCGTGCGTTGTCGGGCAACTACAACTGGATCTGGCGCGATCTGGACAACAACCTGCTGCCGACCAAGGGCTGGGCCGCCAATATCGAATCAGCCATCGGCTATTCATGGTCCGACACCTCGGATAACGGCCCCTTCAGCAGGGTGCGCGCGCGCGTTACCGGCTTCAAGCCGCTGGGCAGCACCTGGTTCGGCAACGCCAGGCTCGAGATCGGTCAGGTCTTTGCCAATGCGGCCGTCGGCATCCCCGACACCTTGCTGTTCCGCGCCGGCGGCGACGATTCGGTGCGCGGTTATGCCTATCGCAGCCTCGGTCCGCTGGTGGCGGGAGTCGTCACCAGCGGACGTGTGCTGATGACGGCAAGCGGCGAAGTGGCCCGGCCGCTCAGCCGCGACTATCCATCGCTTTGGTGGGCGCTGTTTGCGGATGCCGGCCAAGCTGCCGACGACTGGGGCGCGATCAAGCCCGTGTTCGGATATGGCACCGGCATCCGCTGGCGCAGCCCGGTGGGGCCGTTGCGCGTCGACCTCGCCTATGGTGAAGAGCTGCGCAAGTTCCGTGTCCATTTGAGTGTAGGTGTTGCCTTTTGATGGCCGGGCCTGCCGACAATTCTCAATCGGCAGGGTCGCCCTCGCCTGCCTCCACAGACACGGTGAAGCGGCGCAGCCGCTGGCGCATCGCGCTGGTTTCATTGGCGGTCGTGATCGTGCTGCTGGTGATCGCCGTGCCGCTCGGGCTGGTGTGGTCGCTGAAATCGCAGACCGGCAGCATCTGGCTGCTCGAGCAGGTACCCGGGCTGATGATCGCCAAGCCACGCGGCTCGCTGCTCGGTGATTTCGAAGCCGAACGGATCGAATACCGCTTCGGCGATGGTGGCCTGCTGACGCTCGAAGATCCGCAGTGGCGCGGACTGGCCATCGACCGTTCGCCGCTGGATGGACATTGGGTTGCCATCAACCTGCGCAGCCTGCAGTCGCGCCGCGCGTCCCTCGTGTTGCCGAAATTTCCGCCGTCGACCGAGCCGTTGGCACCTCCTGCCGATCTGCGTTTGCCGCTGACCCTCAAGATCGACCAGTTGGCGCTCGGCGAATTCAACACCGCGGCGCTGGGCGACAAGCCGGTGCGTGATTTGCGCGCCAGCATCGAGCTCGGATCCGAAGCCGGCTCATTGCACCGCATCGATCTGGCCAATGTGCAGTGGGACAAGCTGCGAGCCACCGGCCGCCTGCAGATCGGCAACAGTGGCGACATGCCACTGCAAGGCAATCTGACGTTGCGATCGGTGCTGCCGGTGGCACCCACTGCCGACCCGGCATCGCCGCTCGACGACTGGACGGCGACGATCAAGGCGACCGGCCCGCTGGCCCGACCGACGGTACAGGCCGAAGCCAGTGCCACTGGCAAACGCCTGCTGCAGGCCGATGCTGTCTTGCAACCGTTCGAAGCGTGGCCGCTGGCGGACCTGAAGGCCAGCACCAGTGAGCTCGATCTGTCGATGTTCAGCAGTGCGGCTCCCAAGACCTCGCTGAGCGGCAGCGCCACCATCGAAACCAAAGGCATCGACCAGCCGGCCGCAGTAGACCTCTCGCTAGCCAACGCGGATGCCGGCATGTGGAATGAAGGCAAGTTGCCATTGCGCAGTCTGCAGCTGGTGGTGCAGGCGCGTCCCGACAATCCGCAGGTCGCAACCGTGCGGCGTTTCGAGGCCGAGCTCGGCTCGACCGCGCGGCCGGCTGGCCGGATCAGCGGGACCGGCGGATTCGACAAAGGCCAATTCGACCTGAAGGCAGTGCTAGACAAGGTGTTGCCCGGCGCGCTCGACGCGCGGGCACCTGTGATGAGCTTGTCCGGGCCATTGCAAGTGAGCGGCCACCTGCAGTTGCAGCCGGCTGCTCCAGCAGCTCCGGCCAGTGCGCCAGCAACTACGCCGACGCCGGCCGGCGAAATGACATTCGCCGCCAAGGGCGATCTGACCGGTACGCTGGAGTCGATCGACAGCTCGCCGGCCCTGCGCCAGCCAGCAGTCAAAAAGGACAACCGACAGCCGACCGTGACAGTGCGGCCGAACCGTGGCGTCACTGCCCGAAGCGTGCCGTTGAAGGTGGGCTTCGATGCAACCGCGCGTCTGGCTGATCAAGGGCGCCTCGAGCTGGCGATCCAGTCTGCCCAGCTCAGCGCCGGCAAAGCCAGCCTGGACGCCAGCGGCAAGGTGCTGCGCGCCAGCACCACGGCGCCTTGGGAGGTCGAAGCCGATGCCACGATGCGCGACTTTGATCCGCGGGCCTGGTTGCCGGCCGATGACAACGCAGCCTGGCGCAGACGCGCCAGCAGCATCGACGCCAAGGCAGTGGTCGATATCCGCTTCGACCCTGCCAGCCAATCAACCGGTGCAGCGGGGGCGCCGCCGACCAAAGGCAGCGATCCGGTGGCGCAGTCGATGGCCGCCCTGTACCAGGTGCTGGCACAGTTGCGCGGCCAGGCCGAGATCACTCTGAACCCCAGCTCACTGGCCGGCATTGCGCTGGACGGCAAGGCAACGCTGAAGGTTGCCGGGGCCCAACCGGGTCCGGGCGAAGCCGATGTCGATGTCGAGCTGCGCACCGGTGGCAACCGGCTGGATGCCAGCTATCACACGCGCGCCGACCGTCCCGCACAAGATCGGTTGAAGCTGTCGATCGAGGCGCCGCGCTTGGCCGCTTTTGAACCGGCAGCCCAGCTGTTTGGTCTGAGCGCCGACCCAAAGGCCAGGAAGCCCGGCCCGCTGATCGGCGGCAGCCTGAAGCTGCAAGCCGATGTTGCCGGACGCTGGCCGGCATTGCGCAGTGAGGGCCAGCTCGACGCCCGCGAGCTGCGCATGCCGAACCTGGCCCTGGGCCGCGCAGACATGAACTGGACACTCGGCACCAGCCCCGACTCGCCCTTCGATCTGAAGGCCGACCTGTCCGACCTGACCGCTGCCGGAGCCGCGGTCGACAAGGTGCAGCTCACGCTCAACGGCACCGCACGCGCGCACCGCCTGGAGCTCGAGGCGGACAGCCGCGCGTTGCCGCCCGCCTGGACCGACGCGCTGACCGGCGCACAGGAGCGTCCGGCCAAAGCACCGGCCACCGCCATCAAGACCGGCAGCAGCACCGCACCCACCCGAATCAAGCTGAGTGCCAGCGGCGGCCTCAGCGATGCCAGTGGCGTCACCGCGAAAAACCCGGTTCCCGGCGCCAGTGGCTGGAAAGGCCGGATTGACGAGTTGCAGTTTCGCAGCGGCGCCGATCCAAAGGCGACACTCGCCCTTCGCGGCAAGGCGCTGTCACTCGAAGCCCGCTGGGCAGGCGCATCGCCCAGTTTGTCGGTGCAGCCCGGGCGCCTGGAGCTGCAAGCCGGCCCGACGGTCGCTGCGCTGCGCTGGAATCGCATCGAGGTGCAAGCGGCGGTGCCGGCGGCCTCGGGCCAGAGCGCTGCGGCGGCCCGCATCGACGTCGATGCGGAGCTCGAACCGCTGGAAATCGCCCCACTGCTCGCGCGTTTCCAGCCGGATTTCGGATGGGGCGGCGATCTGAAGGTCGGCGGCCGTTTCATCGTGCAGAGCAGACCTCGGCTGACGGCCGATATCGTCATCGACCGGCGCGGCGGCGATTTGAGCGTGACAGACGAAGCAGGTGTTCGAAAGCTCGGCCTCAGCGATCTACGGCTGGCGCTGAAGGCGGAAAACGGCACCTGGAATTTCACGCAGGCGCTGGCCGGCTCAACACTCGGTGTGGCCGCGGGCGCGATCGTTGCCCGCACCGGCTCGCCCAATGCCTGGCCGGATGCGGGTACCCCGATTGAGGGCGTGGTCGAATTGCAGGTCGAAAACCTCGGAACCTGGGGGCCGTGGGTGCCCGCCGGCTGGCGCCTCGGTGGCAACCTGCGCACCAGCGCCAGCATCGGTGGCAAGATCGGCGCGCCCGAATACACCGGCAACGTGCGCGGCAACAACATCAGCGTGCGCAATTTCGCAGAAGGCGTGAATGTCACCGATGGCCAGATCGGCATCACCTTGAAAGGTGAGACGGCGACCATCGAGACCTTCAGTGCGAAAGCCGGCGACGGCAGCATCAAGCTCGGCGGTGTGGCAACCTTCG
>JBBRID010000259.1:0-5984 GCA_038221635.1 Burkholderiales bacterium | reverse complement strand
TCGATGAAAACCGCGACGACACCTACCGATGAATTTCATTCGACCACGCGCATCGACGCGCTGCAAGCGAAGTCACCGGACTTTGCCAACAGCAACATGCGGAAACGCAGGGTCGGACAAAAACACTCGGCATATTTGTCGAAGGCATGCAGCGATTCTGTCGCGGCCGTGGCACGACAATCGCCCGCGGGGCCGCACTGCGGATCATCGCTCAGTCTTCAAATTTCCTCGAGCAGCCTGGGCCGTGGCACGCTGCCGCTCGCGCCCCGCACGCACCGCGAGAATGGTGGCAATGGCAACGGCCAACGACACGGCGACGATGATCAATGTCGCGACCGCATTGACACCGGGATTGAGGCCGAGTCGGGCGCGCGAGAAAATCACCAGCGGCATCGTCGTCGAACCGGGCCCTGACAAAAAGGCAGAGATCACGACGTCGTCGAGCGACAGTGTGAAGGTCAAGAGCCAGGCCGACAGCAACGACTGCGCAATCATCGGCAGCGTGACCAGCACGAAGACCTGTGCCGGCCGCGCGCCGAGGTCCATCGCTGCTTCCTCGAGCTGCGGATTCAACTCGCGCAGCCGCGCCTGCACGACCACCGTGGCATACGCCATGCCGACCAGCAGGTGGCCGAGAAAAATCGTCAGCAGGCCACGCTCGGGGTAACCGGTGGCGCGCTGGATCGCCACCATCATCAGCAGCAACGACAAGCCGATGATCACCTCTGGCATCACCAGCGGCGCGGTGACCATGCCCGTGAACAGCCCCCGACCGGCAAAGCGCTTGTAGCGCACCAGCGCAAACGCCGCCAGCGTGCCGAGCACGATCGAACAGCTGGCACTGAGGAAGGCGATCTTCAGGCTCAGCCAGAGGCCGGCCAGGATTTCGTTGTCGTCGAGCAGGTTCACGTACCACTTCAGCGTGAACCCGGCCCAGGTATTGGGAATCGGCGAGTCGTTGAACGAATAGACGACCAGCGCGACGATCGGCAGGTACAGGAAGGCATAACCCGCAACCAGCCAGAATTTCGACAACCCGCCGGTGAAGTGCGGACCGAAAACCGTCCTGCGGCGTCGTGAAGCAACGGCCGTCATCGGGCTGTCTCTTGGCTCTTGGCCTGGAAATGGCTGAACAACACCAGCGGCAGCAGGATCAACAACACGATCACCACGGCCACGCTGGACGCCATCGGCCAGTCGTTGTTGCTGAAAAATTCATCCCACAACACGCGGCCGATCATCAGCGTCTGCGGCCCGCCGAGCAGTTCGGGAATCACGAACTCGCCGATGCACGGAATGAACACCAGCATCGCGCCGGCGATGACGCCCGAGCGCGACAGCGGAACCGTGATCGTCCAGAACGCCACCGCAGGCGTAGCGCCCAGGTCCGTGGCAGCCTCGAGCAGGCGCAAATCCATCTTCGACAAATTGGCGTACAGCGGCAGAATCATGAACGGCAGGTAGGTATAGACCATGCCGATCACGAGCGAGAAAGGTGTATTCATGAAACGGTCGCCATCGCTGATCATCCCGGCCGCCAGCAGCAAGTGGTTGACGCCGGTGCCGATCAGCAGATCGGACACCACTCCGCCTTCGCTGAGCAGGCCTTTCCAAGCGTAGACGCGCAGCAGGAACGAGGTCCAGAACGGCAACATCACCAGCATCAGCAGCCCGGGCTGCCAGGCCGGCTTGGCGCGCGCCATGAAATAGGCGAAGGGATAACCGATGGCCAGGCACAGCACGGTCGTGACGGCCGCGTATTTCAGGCTCGAAAGGTAGGTCAGGACATACAGGTCGTCCTGCGTGATGAACAGGTAGTTGCTGAAGCGGATGTTCAGTCGCCATGCACCATCGGTGTAGCTCAACAGGTCGCTGAAGGTGACGCCGAGCATCTCCGACACGCTGATGCGCAGCACGATCAGGAATGGCAGCAGGAAGAACAGCAGCAGCCAGGCATAGGGCAGGGCGATTACCCAGCGCCTGCCCGCGCCGTCCGAAGCGAACCGGCGCCGTGCGGGCATCACACCGTTCACCGTGGCGGGCGACTCGCTGCTCACTGCGTCAACAGCACGGCGGCCGAGTCGTTCCAGCTGGCCCAGATCACATCACCGGTGGCCAGCCGGTCGGTGCGCAGGCGATTCGCATTGACTTCGCTGACCTTCAGCGTCTGCCCGCTTGCCAGCTGCAGGTGGTAGACCGATTGCGCGCCGAAATAGCTGAGGTCCCTGACGGTGCCTCGCACCCGGTTGTGCGGACCGGTCGGCTCGTCACGAGCCAGCCTGATCTTCTCGGGGCGGATCGCCACCGCCACTGGTGTGCCAAGGTGCGCGGTGACGCCCTGGCCGATGAAGTAGCTGCAATCAGCGCAGGTAACCACGCAATGGTCGGCGCAATCCTCGGCGATCGTGCCTTCCATCAAATTGACGTTGCCGATGAAGTCGGCGACGAAACGATTCGCGGGCGTTTCGTAGATGTCGCCCGGCGCGCCGACCTGCAGCACGCGACCCTGGCTCATCACGGCGATGCGCGTGGCCATCGTCATCGCCTCCTCCTGGTCGTGCGTCACCATCACGCAGGTCACACCGACATCCTGGATGATGTGGGCCAGTTCGATCTGGGTTTCCTCGCGCAGCTTTTTGTCGAGCGCACCGAGCGGCTCGTCGAGCAGCAACAACTGCGGCTGCTTGGCCAGGCTGCGTGCCAGCGCGACACGCTGTTGCTGGCCGCCCGACAACTGGTGCGGCTTGCGCTTCGCATAGCCGCCGAGTTGCACCAGCTTCAGCATCGCCTCGACCTGCTGCGCGATGCGATCTTTCGGCAGGCCATCGCGGCGCAGGCCGAATGCGATGTTGTCCCACACCGTGAGGTGCGGAAACAGCGCATACGACTGGAACATCATGTTGATCGGCCGCTCGTAGGGCGGCTGGCCCGCCAGGTCGTGGCCGTCGAGCACGATGCGGCCGGCGGTCAGCGTCTCGAAGCCAGCCAGCATGCGCAGCAGCGTCGTCTTGCCGCAGCCCGACGATCCGAGCAACGCAAAGATCTCGCCTTTGGCGATGGTCAACGAGACATGGTCGACCGCGACGGCACCGCCGCCGAAATCCTTCACCACATCGACAATCTGCAGGTATGCAGCAGCCCCTGACATCGAGTCTCTCCAAATGCCCAACGGTGGGCCGGCACGTCAGGCATGCCGGCCGCGGTGATCCTTGATCAGATTCCCGACTTGAAGCTGGTGAAGGCCCGCGTCATCGTTCGCCTCACATCGTTGCTCATCGAGTCGGGCGCCTCCATGCGGGCCATCTCCTCATCGCTGAGAAAGACGGTCGGATTGTCGGCGATCTCCTTCTTGACGAACTTGCGCGATTCCTTGTTCGGATTGGCGTAGAACACCTTGTTGGTCAGCGAGGCGTGAACCTCCGGCCGCAGGATGTAATTGATGAACTTGTGCGCATTGCCGGGGTGCGGCGCATCGGCCGGGATCACCATCACGTCGAAGATCAGCACCGCACCGCTCTTCGGCACCAGCACCTCGATCTTCTGGCCGGTCTTGCCGTCGATCGCGCGCTGGCGCGCGATGCTGATATCGCCCGACCAGCCGAGTGCAACGCAAATCGAGCCGTTGGCCAGGTCGTTGATGTAGCCGGACGAACTGAACAGCGTGACATGCGGTCTGATCGATTTCAGCAACGGTCCGACCGCTGCATAGTCCTTCACGTTCTTGCTGAAGCCGGGCTTGCCGAGATAGCGCATCGCCGCCGGGATCACTTCGGTGGCCGAGTCGAGCACGCTGACCCCGCAGCCTTTCAGCTTCGAGATGTATTCGGGCTTGAAGATCAGGTCCCAGGCGTTGTCGGGCATCGGCATCGTGCCGAGCGCGGCCTTGACCTTGTCGACGTTGATGCCCACGGTGGTGTAACCCCAGAGCCAGTCGACCGCGTACTGGTTGCCGGGATCAAGCTTGGCAAGTTGGGCCTGGATCGACGGCTGCAGGTTTTTCAGATTGGGAATCTGCGATTTGTCGAGCTTGCGCAGCAGCCCGCCTTCGGCCTGCACCTTGGCCCAGTAGACCGTCGGCACGACGATGTCGTAGCCCGATTTGCCCGCCACCAGCTTGGCATGCAGGATCTCGTTGTTGTCGAAATTGTCGTAACGAACCTTGATGCCGGTTTCTTTCTCGAAATTGGCAATCGTGTCGTCGGCGATGTAGTCCGACCAGTTGTAGATGTTCAGCACCTTGGGCTCTTCGGCCGCCTGGGCCGGCGCAGTCCACAGGCTTGCGCCGGCCAGGGCCAAGGCCGAGGCCGTCGTCAGTCTGGCAAACATGGCGGGTCGCAGTTTCATGGCTCTTCCTTTGTCGTCGAGGTCTTGGTAAATCATGTTGACACCACGCTGCTTGATTGGCTGGTCCCTGCTGCGAGGCAAGGGCTGTGCCAAGTCGCGGCGACCGGGCTGAATCAGACTGCCCCTCGGCGTTGCAGTTCCGCCAGCGTCTGGTCCAGGCACTGGCGAATCAGGCCCATCATCTCGTCGATCTGCGCCCGCGTGATGACCAGCGGTGGCGCGATGATCATCCGGTCACCCACGGCACGCATCACCAGCCCGTTCTCGAAACAGATCGTGCGACAGATCATGCCGACATCCAGCGCGGGGTCGAAACTTTTCGAGTCGACCTTGTCGGCGACCATCTGCATCGCGGCCATCAAGCCGCAGCTTTGCACTTCGCCGATCAGCGGGTGATCATTCAGCGTTGCCAGATGTTCCGCGAGATAGGGGCCCAGATCGTCGCGCACGCGCTCGATCAGACCTTCACGTCGGATCAGTCGCAGATTGGCCAAACCGACCGCACAAGCCACCGGATGGCCGCTGTAGGTGTAACCGTGGTTGAACTCGCCGCCTTCGTCGATCAGCACATTGGCCACGCGATCCCCGACCAGCACGCCGCCGAGCGGGACGTAGCCTGATGTCACCCCCTTGGCGAAGGTCATCAGGTCGGGCTTGTAACCCATGGTCTCGCAGCCGAACCAGTTGCCGGTGCGGCCGAAACCGCAAATTACCTCGTCGGAGATCAGCAGGATGCCGTAATGGTCGCAGATGCGCTGGATCTCGGGCCAATAGGTGTCCGGCGGAACAATCACGCCACCGGCGCCCTGGATTGGCTCGCCGATGAAGGCAGCAACCCTGTCGGCTCCGATCTTCAGGATGCGCGCTTCCAGCCAACCGGCGGCCTTGCGGCCGAACTCACCGCGATCCATGCCCTGGCCGAGGGCAAACCAGAAGGGCTGCTCGATGTGACTGATGCCCGGGATCGGCAATCCGCCTTGCGCATGCATGCCACTCATGCCACCCAGCGACGCGCCGGCCATCGTCGAGCCGTGATAAGCGTTATTACGGCTGATGATGTGCTGGCGCGCCGGCTGGCCCTTGATGTCCCAATAGCGCCGCACCATGCGCACGATCGTATCGTTGGCCTCAGACCCCGAGCCGGCAAAAAAGGTGTGGCTGAAGCCCGGCGGTGAGACTTCGGCCAGCAACTCGGCGAGCTCGATCGCTGGCGGATTCGAAGTCTGGAAAAAGCTGTTGTAGAACGGCAGCTGCTGCAACTGGCGCGTCGCCGCGTCGATCAGTTCCTGCCGCCCGTAGCCGACGTTGACACACCACAAGCCCGACATCGCGTCGAGCATCTTGTGGCCGTCGTTGTCCCACAGATAAATGCCCTCGGCCCGCGTGATGACCCGAGCACCCTTGGCCGCCAACGCCTTGAAATCGGTGAAGGGATGGAGGAAGTGCGCCGCGTCGGCGGCTTGCCAAGCGGCGGTGGTGCGGGTCGTTTCGTTCATGGAGTGGATGGTTGCAGGGCGTTTCGTAGGAGCGGGGGGGGGCCCCGGGGGGGGGGGGTTGGGAAAAAAAAACCCCGGGGGGACACCGCCGAACAAAAAAAAAAAAAAAAAAAAAAAAAAACAAGAGGGAGGGGCCCCCCCCCC
>JBBRID010000258.1:0-5984 GCA_038221635.1 Burkholderiales bacterium | reverse complement strand
CTGCAACGACTGCCTTATGTCGTGATCGTGATCGATGAACTGGCCGACCTGATGATGGTGGTCGGCAAGAAGATCGAGGAGCTGATCGCACGGCTGGCACAGAAAGCCCGCGCTGCCGGCATTCACCTGATCCTCGCCACGCAACGCCCCAGCGTCGACGTGATCACCGGTCTGATCAAGGCCAACATCCCGACCCGCTTGAGTTTCCAGGTCAGCAGCAAGATCGACAGCCGCACCATCCTTGATCAAATGGGTGCCGAGGCCTTGCTCGGGCAGGGCGACATGCTGTACCTGACCCCTGGCGGCGGTTTGCCGGTGCGGGTGCATGGTGCTTTCGTCAGTGACGAGGAGGTGCACCGGGTCGTCGACTATCTGAAGACCCAGGGCGAGCCTGACTACATCGAGGGCATCCTGGAGGGCGGAACGCTCGACGGCGAGGGCGGCGATGTGTCGACGGCCGACATGCCGGGCGGCGGTGGCGGAGAAGCCGATCCGATGTACGACCAGGCCGTCGGTATCGTTCTGCAGCACCGGCGCGCATCGATCTCGCTGGTCCAGCGACACCTGCGAATTGGTTACAACCGCGCCGCCCGACTGCTGGAACAAATGGAGAAATCCGGGGTCGTATCGTCGATGGCGACAAACGGCAACCGGGAAATCATTGTTCCGGCCAGGGATTGAATGCCTTACCCCCGAGCGGCTTCGCCGAGATCACGACAGTGAAGAAAATTCTTGTATCCATATTGCTCGGCGTCTGCGCCGCTGTGGCACATGCCAATGCAGTCGATTCGTTGAAGAGTTTCGTGCGCGACATCAAGTCCGGCAGCACGACCTTCACGCAAACTGTCACGTCGCCCAACGGCGTCAAGAAGAAAACCTCTAGTGGCATTTTCGAGTTCTCGCGGCCGAACCGGTTTCGGTTCGTCTATTCCAAACCGTTCGAGCAGGTGATCGTCGCCGACGGTCAGAAGGTCTGGATCTACGATGCCGATCTGAACCAGGCCAGTTCACGCAAGTTCTCGAATGCGCTCGGTGCCACGCCGGCTGCCTTGCTGGCGGGTGGCAGCCTCGAGAAGGATTTTGAATTGTCCGCATTGCCCGACCGCGATGGCTTGTCATGGGTGCAAGCCTTGCCGAAGGCCCAGGAGGGCGGCTTCAGCGCGGTGAAGGTCGGATTTCGGGGCACTCAGCTGGCGGCCATCGAGATTCTCGACAGCTTCGGACAACGCTCTTTGCTGCATTTCGGAACCTTCGAGCCGAATGTGGCATTGCCGGCCGCACGCTTCCAATTCGTACCGCCCGCCGGTGCCGATGTGATCGAGCAATGACCGTTTGATAGGCCTGTGAGGCCTTCGGCCGACAATGCGCGAATGAACTCGATGCAATTGCCGCTCGATGACGGTCCGGACGCCAAACTCGCGGCCGCAACGCCGCTGGCCGAACGCCTTCGACCGAAAGCGCTCGACGAGGTGATCGGCCAGCGCCATCTGCTCGCACCAGGCAAACCACTGCGCGCCGCTTTTGATTCCAAACGCCTGCATTCGATGATCCTGTGGGGTCCGCCGGGCGTCGGCAAGACGACGTTGGCGCGCTTGATGGCAGATGGTTTCGATGCCCAGTTCATCACGATGTCGGCTGTGCTAGGCGGCGTCAAGGATATTCGCGAAGCAGTCGAGCGGGCGCGGGCGGCGCAGGCCGCGGGCCGGCAGACCGTGCTGTTCGTCGACGAAGTGCATCGCTTCAACAAGGCGCAGCAGGATGCTTTTTTGCCGCACGTCGAATCGGGATTGTTGACATTCATCGGGGCAACGACCGAGAACCCGTCGTTCGAGGTCAATTCGGCATTGCTGTCGCGTGCCAGCGTGCATGTATTGAAGTCGCTCGACGACGATGAACTCGCTGCCTTGCTCGACCGCGCCAGGCAGTTGCTCGACGCACCCGATCTGTCTGACGCCGCGCGCCGGCGGTTGGTCGGTTATGCCGAGGGCGATGCGCGGCGCCTGATCAATGCCTACGAAAACCTGGTTCGATCGGCCACGGCGTCTGGCTTGGCCGGCGGCGAGATCGATGAGGCCTTGCTCGAGCATGCGCTGGGCGAGCAGATGCGCCGCTACGATAAAAGCGGCGACCAGTTCTACGACACCATCTCGGCGCTGCACAAGTCGATAAGAGGCAGCGATCCGGACGCTGCACTGTACTGGTTTGTTCGCATGCTCGATGGCGGCGTCGATCCCCGTTACGCATTGCGGCGGCTGATTCGAATGGCCAGCGAAGACATCGGCCTGGCCGACCCGCGGGCCTTGCGCATCGCGCTCGATGCAGGCGAAACCTTCGAGCGCCTCGGCTCACCCGAGGGTGAGTTGGCGCTGGCCGAAGCGGTGGTGTACCTGGCCGTGGCGCCAAAATCGAATGCCATCTACAAAGCCTTCAACGAGGCCCGAGCGCATGTCAAGCAGGAAGGCAGTCGTCCGGTTCCGCTTCGGCTGCGCAATGCGCCGACCCGGCTGATGAAGGATCTGGAGCACGGTCGCGGTTACCGCTATGCGCATGACGAGCCGGGCGGATTTGCCGCCGGCGAACGTTATTGGCCCGACGAAATGGCGGCCGTGCGCTTCTATCGCCCGGTCGACCGGGGCTTGGAGATCCGCATCGGCGAGCGGCTGGCCCAGTTGCGCACCCTCAACGAGGCTGCTGCAGACGGGACTTGAACCGCCGCAGGTGCATGCCGACTGAGCGGCACCGGGGGCCGGACTGCCGGCTTTAGTAGCGCGAAGCACTCGAAACGCACAGGTGGGAATACCCCCGCATGGCCGCCCGCTCCGGGCTGGCTAGAATTTGTTTCCGTCGCGCTGTCATTTGGTGCATTGGCACGTGGGGTGACTGGCGGGCTTCTTGCTGCTTGTTTTCGAATCGCCAGGGGAATGGGGCGGCACCTTCCGCACATCGTCGAATCAGGAGAGCCCGCATGGATATCTTTTTTCAGCAGATCATCAATGGTCTGGTGCTCGGCAGCATGTACGCCCTGGTGGCACTGGGCTACACGATGGTCTACGGCATCATCAACCTGATCAATTTCGCCCACGGCGAGGTGTTGATGGTCGGGGCGCTGACGAGTTGGACGGTCGTCACCACCTTCGCCGACAGCGGCTTGCCCGGCTGGTTGCTGCTGCTGATTTCGCTGATCTGCGCGATCGTCTGCTGCGGTGCTCTCAACTTCGTGATCGAGAAACTGGCCTATCGGCCGCTGCGCAATGCGCCACGGCTGGCACCGCTGATCACCGCAATGGGCATGAGCCTGCTGCTGCAGACCTTGGCGATGATCATCTGGAAACCCAATCCGAAACCCTATCCGGCGCTGCTGCCGATCGAGCCCTACGAAATCGGTGGCGCAGTCATCAGCGTCACGCAGTGTCTGATTCTCGGCATCACGGTGGTCGTGTTGTCGGCGTTGATGTACCTCGTCAACAAGACCAAGCTCGGCCGGGCCATGCGGGCCACCGCAGAAAACCCGAAGGTCGCTGCGTTGATGGGTGTCAGGCCCGACATGGTGATCTCTGCAACCTTCATCATCGGTGCGGCGCTGGCCGCCGTGGCCGGTGTGATGTGGGCCGCCAACTACGGCACCGTGCAGCACGCCATGGGCTTCCTGCCCGGCCTCAAGGCATTCACCGCTGCCGTTCTCGGCGGCATCGGCAATCTGGCCGGCGCGGTGGTGGGAGGCATCCTGCTCGGGCTCGTCGAGGCGCTGGGGGCAGGCTACCTCGGTCAACTCACTGGCGGCGTTCTCGGCAGCCATTACGCCGACATTTTCGCCTTCATCGCGCTGATCCTGGTGCTGACGCTGCGGCCTTCGGGCTTGCTCGGCGAGCGCGTTGCCGATCGAGCCTGAACGGAGACGCACGATGAAAAACAAGGTCGTGGTGTTCCTGATCGCGGCGGCGCTGTTGATCGCGCTGCCGCTGTTCGCCCAGCAATTCGGACAGGGCTGGGTGCGAATCCTCGCGCTGGCATTGCTGTATGTGTTGCTGGCTCTCGGGCTGAACATCGTCGTCGGTTATGCAGGTCTGCTCGACCTCGGTTATGTCGCCTTCTACGCGGTGGGTGCCTACACGTATGCACTGCTCGCGTCGCCGCACCTGACCGAGAATTTCGAGTGGATTGCGCGCTTGTTCCCGAATGGCCTTCATGCGCCATTTCTGGTGATCGTGCCGCTCGCTGCGTGCCTGGCGGCGGTCTTCGGTATCTTGCTTGGCATGCCGGTTCTGAAGCTGCGTGGCGACTATCTGGCAATCGTGACACTCGGATTCGGCGAAATCATTCGTGTGTTCCTGAACAACCTGGAGCATCCGGTCAACATCACCAACGGGCCGCGTGGTCTCGATCGCATCGATTCGATGCACATCCTCGGCTTCAGCGCCGGCAAGGGCATCGAGATCGGCGGGCTGGCCTTCCCCTCGGTGACGCTGTACTACTACATGTTCCTCGGTCTGGTGGTTCTCAGCGTCCTCATCTGCCATCGCCTCGAGATGTCACGCATCGGCCGCGCATGGATGGCGATCCGCGAGGACGAGATCGCCGCCAAGGCAATGGGCATCGATACCCGCAACATGAAGCTGCTGGCGTTCGGCATGGGCGCCACGTTCGGCGGCGTGTCGGGTTCGATGTTTGCTGCGTTCCAGGGCTTCGTGTCGCCTGAATCGTTCAGCCTGATGGAAAGCATCATGATCGTCGCGATGGTGGTGCTCGGTGGCATCGGCCACATCCCGGGCGTCATTCTCGGTGCAGTCCTGTTGTCGGCGTTGCCGGAGGTCTTGCGTTATGTCGCCGGACCGCTGCAGCAGATGACCGATGGTCGACTCGATGCCTCGATCCTGCGCCAGTTGTTGATCGCGCTGGCGATGATCAGCATCATGCTGCTGCGCCCGCGCGGCCTGTGGCCTTCGCCTGAGCACGGCAAGGCGGCGTCGGCGCCGATCACCTGAGGGCCGTACGATGGCGAACAACATCATTCTCAGGGTTCAGGGCGTATCCAAACGGTTCGGTGGGCTACAGGCCTTGTCCGAGGTGGGCGTCACCATCGAACAAGGGCAGGTGTACGGACTGATCGGTCCGAATGGCGCCGGCAAGACGACTTTTTTCAATGTGCTGACTGGGCTGTATACGCCCGATTCGGGCAGCTTCGAACTCGGCGGCCAGCCCTACAAGCCGGCAGCCGTCCACCAGGTCGCGAAGGCCGGGATTGCCAGAACTTTCCAGAACATCCGGCTGTTCGCCGAAATGACGGCACTGGAAAACGTGATGGTCGGGCGCCATGTGCGCACCCATTCCGGCTTGATCGGCGCGGTGTTCAGAACCCCGAAGTTCAAGGCCGAGGAGAAGGCGATTGCCGAGCGGGCCCAGGAACTGCTCGACTACGTCGGCATCGGACACTTCTCGGTCTACAAGGCCCGAACCCTCAGCTATGGCGACCAGCGCCGACTCGAGATTGCCCGCGCGCTGGCAACCGATCCGAAGCTGATTGCGCTCGATGAGCCGGCGGCCGGTATGAATGCCACCGAAAAAATCGTGTTGCGCGAACTCATAGATCGCATTCGCAACGACGGCCGCACCATCCTGCTGATCGAGCACGATGTCAAGTTGGTGATGGGCTTGTGTGATCGCGTTACCGTACTCGATTACGGCAAGCAGATTGCCGAAGGAACGCCGGCCGAGGTGCAGCGCAATCCACAGGTCATCGAGGCCTATCTGGGTGCCGACCATGCCGTGCATTGAACCCGCCCGCTCCCACAGTCAGCCGATGAACAGCCGGACGATTCGATGACGACATCTTCACCCCTACTCAAGGTGACCGGGCTCAAGGTCGCCTATGGTGGCATCCAGGCCGTCAAGGGCATTTCATTCGAAGTCAACGATGGCGAACTGGTCAGCCTGATCGGTGCCAACGGCGCCGGCAAGACGACGACCCTGAAGGCCATCACCGGGCT
>JBBRID010000257.1:0-5994 GCA_038221635.1 Burkholderiales bacterium | reverse complement strand
GGCCCAGGTTACCCAGAGTGGTGATCAGATAGGCGATCGCGTTGCTGTTGACGTTGCCGCCGCCGCAACGTTGCAGATTGGCCTGCACTGCGGCCGACAGCGCGTTGCATCGCACGTACAACCCGGCATAAGTTGCCGGGTCGTTGATGATCGCAACCTGGTCGATCGAGTTGATCCGCTCCTTCAGCGTGATGTTCCAGTAGTCCATCGAGAACGTCAGATTGCTGATCGGTTCGGCCGCGAAACCGAGTGCGAAGGTCTTCGACTTTTCGGGCTTGAGAGTCGGGCTGCCACCTTGCTGGACCTGCACTTGCTGGCCGCAATCGCGGCTTGCGATGCCACCTTTTGATGCATCGGCGACACCGCCCGGGCACAGCAGCGGATCGTTAGACGCGCCAGCAGCAAAGGTCACCGACTGCGGACCGAACAACTCGTCGAGTGTCGGTGCTCTGAAGCCGGTGTTGTACGACGTGCGCAGCACCAATTGCTTGATCGGCTGATAACGCAGACCGACCTTCGGATTGAAGGTGTTTCCGGCATCCGAATAACTGTCGTATCGCCCGGCGATCTGCATTTCGATCTGCTTGGTGATCGGCAGCAGCATTTCCAGCGTCAGTGCCTTGACGTCGCGGCTGCCGCCGACGTGATAAGGCGACCGGCCAGCCGACGGAATGGCATTGACCACCGCGTCGTCGGTGTCGTACTGGTACTTCTCCTTGCGGAACTCGACGCCGACCGAGCCAGCGGCCCGGCCGCCCGGCAACGAGAACAACTCGCCGCCCAAACGCGCGTCGAGGCCCTGTGTCGTGCCCTCGGCGACGGCGAAGACGCCTTTTCGCTTGGCTTGCTCGATGACGGCCAGCTGCGCCGGCGTCGCATCGGCGAACGGGTTCAGATTGCCCGCGGCAACCTGGGCCCGCACGAACGGTGCATTGACATAACCGTCGATGGCGCCATCCGACGCGGTGTTTGTCGTGTAGAAATAGCCGACGCGGTAGTCGTAGCTACCGGCGACCGTACCACTCAGATCGAGCACCATGCGCTGGGCGTTGGAGATCGACTCGTTCGTGCGGTTGCCGGCTGGAACCATGCGCAAGCCTGCGGTGACGCTCTTCGTGGGATCGACGTTCGGAAAGGTCGTCGGGAAGAACGGGTTCCCCGGGTTGATCACGATGTTGGAGACCGGATCAGGTGCCACTCGCGAGACGTTGCGATTGTCGGTCGACAAAAATTCGGCCGACAGGACAGAATCCTTCAGAACCTTGAAATTGAAGCGGCTGGCAACCGTTTGCTGGCTAGTATCGGGAATGGTGTCGATCGTCGCCGAGAAGTCGAAAATACACAGTGCCGGATTGCCCGGATTGACCAGCGAAAGGGGCGGCTTGCAACCCGGGGCGGTAATGTTGCCGGCGACCGGCTTGCCATTGAGCCCGACGTTTTGGGTGAAGTTGCCTGGGAAGGTGGTGCCCGAACTGCCGCTGACGCCTCTGGACGGGATGACGCCCGATTTGGAGAAATCACGATCCAGTGCGCGCAGGCGGTCCTGGTTCTGGGTGTCGAACGAGACCCAGAAGTTGACGCCGTCCTTTTCGAGGTCGCCAAAGCCGATGACTGCCGAGGCACGTTCGGACTTGCCACCCTTTTCGATCGGCCGGTTCGCCTCGATGGAAATGCTGCCGCCCTTGAAGCTGCGTTTGGTGATGAAGTTGATGACACCGCCGATGGCGTCGGTACCGTAGATGGCCGATGCGCCATCACGCAGCACTTCGATTCGCTCGATGACGGAGAACGGGATGGCGTTCAGGTCAACCGCGTCGACGTTGAATGCAAAGGCCGCAACACGACGTCCGTTCAGCAGAATCAAGGTCTTGTTGGGTCCGAGGCTGCGCAAGTCGGCGTAGGTGGCACCGCCGGTGCCCGAGCCGATCGAGTTCGAGGTGCCATTGCTCGACTGGCTCGAGGTCAGCAATTGGACGACGCCTTCGACCGAAGTAACACCTGCTTCGCGCAGTTCATCCATTTTCAGGATGGTGATCGGCAAAGCGCCTTCGTTGGCGACGGTGCGCTTGATCGAGGAGCCCGTGATTTCCACCCGTTCTAGGCTTTGTTGCCCGAACGCGGGGGAAGCACCGAGGACGAGCAGGCTTCCCAAGCCCGTCAGTACGGCTGCACTGACCTTGGTTTTCTTGAACATTAAAAGCTCCTGTGAAGGCAAAAAAGAGAGTTGAGCGGGATAGACCGATCCGCGGTCGCGAGGAACGCTCGCAATATCCGTGCGGGATTGTGTAGTTATGTAAGGGCTTCTTCACCCGACCGTTGTAAAAATTACGCACTGGGGATTGCGCTAGTGTCAATTGAGGAGCGCGGAGTGCAAGGCTTTGTCTCTGTTTGGGGCAAAAGCAGCCTTCTGGTGCGTGCCCTGGCCCTCGCCCAACCCTTCTCACTAAGCTAAGCCCGGTGCGGCGCGCAGGCTCATTTGTTGGTTGTCGGCAACATCTCGAAGCCAAACTAGCAAACCCCTAGCGCGGATTCGTGTCCCTGTTGCGACAATGTTTTCTTACATTTCTGCGCGGTCGGCCATACCAAGTCTTTGCGGCTGAGTGGTGGGTCGAGACAGCGATTGTTTCCATTCTTCATAGGAGTTCAGGTCACATGATCAGAAGAACCCAAGTCTGTAGCGCCGTGTTGATGGCGCTTGGCGGAACGCTCGGCGTGACGAGCCTTCCCGCGTTCGGTCAGCAGACCCTCGAGCGGGTCGAGATCACCGGCTCTTCGATACGCCGGATCGCCGGCGAGACGGCGCTGCCGGTCACCGTCATCAAGGTCGAGGATCTGGCCAAGCAGGGTGTCACCAGCACTGAAGCAGCGGTTGCATTCATCGCCGCCAACCAATCGAACTTCGGTGCCAGTGCCGCGATCGGTGGCACTACGGGCGGCAAGGCTGAAGCGGATTTGCGCGGCTTGAGTGGGCCGACCGGCACCAATGCCAACAAGACGCTGGTCCTTTTGAACGGTCGTCGGCTCGCCAATCACGCCTTCGATGCAGCTGCAGTCGACCTGAACGCGATTCCCCTGTCGGCCATTCAGCGGATCGAGGTGCTGCGCGACGGCGCCTCCGCGATCTCCGGTACCGACGCGATCGGCGGAGTGATCAACTTCATCACCAAGCGCGAGATGGTCGGGCTGGAGATCAGCGCGCAGTTGGCCAAGCCTGAGAAGTCCGGCGGCGGCGATACGCAGCGACTCAGCCTGTCGGGCGGGTTCGGTTCATTGTCGCAGCAGCGCTTCAACGTGATGGCCTCGCTCGATTGGCGCAAGCAGGACGTGTTGCCGGCCAACCAGCGCGATTTCTCGAAGACCGGCGTCATCGGTACCAGCCGCGGTGCGATCACCAGCGGCACCAGCGGCACTGCATTTCCTGGCGATCTGAACGGTTTTGAGCCCAGTGGTCCCAATTGCGCCCCCCCGAACTCGATCCCCCGCAACACCAATCCAGACAACACCGGCGCATTCAACAGCTGCCGCTACGACTTCATTCGCGACATCGACATCCTGACCAAGAGTGAGCAGCTCACCGGCCTGCTGCGGGGTTCGTTCGCGATCACGCCGGATCACATCCTGTCGCTCGAGTACCTGAACGCCAACAACAAGAGCACGGCCCGCGTCGCGCCGGCGCCAACATCGACGCTGATTCCCGCGACCAGCCCGTTCTTCCCGGCTGGTGCCGCCGGTGTCGCGAGTCAGGTCATCGTTCCAGGGTTCGCCGGTGGCAATGGAACCACCACCGTGCTGGGCGGCGCTGCCAACTGGCGGCAGGTGCCCGCCGGCAAGCGTACCAGCGGCGACGACACGACGACCGAGCGAACGATGATCAGCTTGGAGGGTCTGATCGGCGCGTGGGATTACCGCACCGCCATCGGCACCACCAAGAACAAGAGCACCGCCGATGTCAAGCTTGGGTATGTCAATGATGGCCTGATCGAGCAGGGGGTCTGGAACGGCATCATCAACCCCTTCGGCGCGCAGACAGCAGCTGGCACTGCGGCGATCAACGCGGCGCAAGTCGTTGCGCCTACCCTGGTTGGTACCAGCAAGAACGATTTCGCCGATTTCCGGGTTTCCAATCCGTCCCTGTTCAAGCTGGGGGCTGGTTCGGTCGGCGCGGCGTTCGGTGTCGAGTACCGAAACGAGAAGTCGTCGTACGAGGCGCTGCCCATCACCGCCCAGCTGGGCAGTCTCGGCATCGACCCGGACAGCGATACCGCAGGCAAGCGGAACAGCAAGGCGGCCTTCGCCGAATTCAGCATCCCGCTGATGAAGGATCTGGAGATGACGCTGGCCGGTCGTTACGACGACTACAGCGGCACCGGCAGCAGCTTCAACCCGAAGATCGGCCTGCGTTATCAACCCACCAAGCAATTGCTGTTGCGCGCCTCGGCGAATACCGGCTTCCGTGCGCCGACGCTGTACGAGATCAACCAGCCGCAGTCGCTGACCTTTACCAGCGACAACTACGACGACCCGTTGTTGTGCCCGGGCGGCAACGCCGTTGCTGGTGCGTCTGCAGGTGTGGTCTGCGGCCAGCAGGTGCTGCAGCGTCAAGGTGGTCCGGTTGCGAACGGCCTTTCGGCAGGGAGCCTCGAGCCGGAGAAGTCCAAGTCGTTCAACGTCGGCCTGGTTTTCGAGCCGACCAGCAACGTCACGCTCGGCATGGATATCTGGCAGATCGAGATCAGGAACCTGATCAGCGCCATTCCTGAGCAGGCGGTATTCGGTGCCACGACCAAATATGCTGGTAAGTTCGTCCGCTGCAGCCAGATTCCTGCATCGGGTGCCGGCATCACGCGCGCCAGCGTCGACGCATGTACCGGCTTCCCGGGCATCGGTTTCGACCCGATCGCCTACATCATCGCCACCACCGAGAACCTTGGGGAGTTGAAGACCAGCGGCATCGATCTTTCGGCCGCGTGGCGCTCGGGCGCCACGCCGATGGGCAACTTCGGCGTTTCGATCGATGGCACCTACATCACCAAGTACGAGTACCAGCGAGAGCGGGGCGGCACCTTCATCAATGCCGTTGCACGCTATTCGGACAATGCACCGGTTTTCCGCTGGCAACATGTGCTGACGGCGAACTGGAACCAGGGACCATGGGGCGTCGCCCTCAGCAACCGCTTCAAGGGATCTTATGCCGATCAGGACGATTCCAAAACCGTTGGCTCGTATTCGGTGTTCGACATCGCCGGCACCTTCTCTGGGGTGAAGAACCTGACCTTGACCGCCGGTGTACAAAACCTGTTCGACAAGGACCCTCCGGTATCGGTGCAGAGCACGACCTTCCAGCGTGGCTATGACCCGCGCTTCACGAGCCCGTTGGGACGGACATTCTCCTTGTACGCGTCGTACAAGTTCTTCTGAGAAGCTGAAGCGGTTCGCAGGGCAGGTCGATCATTCGGTGATCGCCTGAGCTGCGTCTGCGCGCCGATGGTCCGACGACCATCGGTTTTTTCGTTGCCGCTGCCTCCGCCATGCTCAGCCTTGTCGAATGGTCGCTGTTTCATTTGGCGACTGTTCGAACGGCATTCATTTGAACGAAACGACCGTTCGGTGGTCCAAAGCCGGATGATGGCCGGCGTCGTTGCGGCTTCGGCGTTTTGGCGCCTGCACAGCCGGATTTCCCTGAGCGGGAGTAGACAGCACAGACCAAATTGACGGAATGCAGCGTTTGAACCGAGCGCTGCTTATTAGAATGCGGCGCTTCGGGTCACGAGCCTGGCGCACCTCGACCCCCATTTTTCGCCACTGGAGACCCCAGGATGGATTTTTCCAAGCGACAAGCAGACCCTCGCAAACATCTCGCAGGGATCACGTTTGTCATTCTGTTTCACGCGCTGATCGTTTACGCTCTCGTCACCGGCCTGGCGAAGAAAATGGTCGAAGTCGTCATTGCGCCGATCGAGACCAAGGTGTTGGAGGAGGTCCGCAAGCCACCGC
>JBBRID010000256.1:0-6008 GCA_038221635.1 Burkholderiales bacterium | reverse complement strand
ATGGGTTTTGCCACCAGATAGCCCTGAATCTGCTCGCAGCCGGCCTGGCGCAAGACATCGAGCTGCTCGTTGTCCTCGACGCCTTCGGCAACAGTGCCCATGCCCAGCGAACGGGCCATGTCGACGATCGACCGAACCAGTGCGCGAGCATCGTCGCGCGCCATGATTTCGAGCACAAAGGCGCGATCGATCTTCAGGACATCGAACGGAAAGCGCAACAGATAGGCGAGCGACGAAAAACCGGTGCCGAAGTCATCCAGCGAGATGCTGACACCCAGCTCGCGCAATCCGTGAAGGTTGGACAGCGCAACCGGTGATGCGTCCATGAACAGCGACTCGGTGATCTCGATCTTCAGGCGCCGGGCTGGCAGCCCGGATCGGGTCAAGGAACGACGCACCACGTCGATGAAATCGTCCTGCATCAACTGCGCAGCCGATGCGTTGACCGATACTGCAATTGAATCCGGCAGCTGTACCGCGCCCATGCAGGCCTGCTCGAGCACCCAGGCGCCGATTGCATTGATCTGGCCCGACTCTTCGGCCAACGAGATGAATTCGACCGGCGAGATGTTGCCCAGCATCGGATGCTGCCAGCGGATCAATACCTCGGCGCCGACCAGGCGCCAGCTGCCGATGTGAACCTGTGGCTGCCAGGCGAGTGCAAATTCATCGCGTTCGAGCGCGCCGCGCAATTGCTGCGAGATGCTGATGCGGCGCCGGTGCCGCTCGCCGATCTCGGGCGCAAACAGTTCGCAGCGACCGCGACCATGTTCCTTGGCTTCGTACAACGCCAGGTCGGCATTGACCAGCAACTCATCGAGCGTGCTGCCGTGCACCGGTGCCAACGCCATGCCGGCACTCACGCCAATTGGCACCGTGTGGCCAATACCCTCGAACGGCCTGCAGAGAACCGCGACGAGGCGCCGAGCCATCGACATCGCCTGCTCGACACCGTCGACCAGGTCGATGACGACGGCGAACTCGTCACCACCGATGCGGGCCACCAGATCGGCCTCGCGCAGGCTGTTTTTCAGACGGCGCCCCACCTCGATCAGCACCGCGTCGCCCATCGAATGGCCGAGCGCATCGTTGATCGCCTTGAAATGATCGATGTCCAGGCAGATCAGCGCAAACGCGCTCGACGCTTCCGGCAGATGCTGCACGTCCTCGATGGCCCGCATCAGGTGTTCGCGCAACTGCAGGCGATTCGCCAATCCGGTCAACGAGTCCGAATGCGCCTGGTGTTCGAGTACTGCGCGCGACTGACGTGCCTGTGTCACGTCGGCAACGACGCCACGCCAGCCTTCAATTTCTCCGGCCGCATTGACCAGCGGCTTGGCGGTCAACGACCACCAACGCGGGCCACTGGCGGTTTGCACTGGCAGCGCCAGATCGCGGTAGGCTTGACCTGCAGCCATTTTCGCGGCCAGGCGGTTGACGCAGGAATCCGACTCATCGAGCGGCAGGTGCCGCGCCATGGTTTCAACGATCCCGCTGCGGCGCAGTTCGTCCTCGGTGGTGGACAAGGCCTCGACGAGACGCGCCGAAACACGGGCGAAGCGGCCATCTCGACCGATCTCCCATAGCAGATCGGCGGAGTGTTCTTCAAAATCGCGCAGCAGCAGTTGGACCAGTTCGCTCTGGCGTTTGGCCTCGCGCTCGGAGATCAGTCGGGCGGTGTAGATGCGGGCCGTGGTCATTACACACAAGCACAGCAGCGTGCCATACAACAGCGTCATCAACATGAGGTTGAAATGTTCGGCGCCGCCGGCACGCAGTAATCCGAGCGTCGCACCGACAGTGATGATCAGCAGATAAGAGCATGCTGCCTGCGGCACCGATGCCAGCGCAAAGGCGCCGCCACACATGATCCCGATCACCAAGGTGGCCAACAGCATCTGCTGAGTTTGCGGAAGCTCCGGCAGCCAGGCCATGCACGCACCAGCCCATAACAAGGCAAAGCCGCAGGCGCCCCGAATCGTGCGCCGGATGGCCTTCGGCGACGCGGTGGCACGCGGTTGCTGGTAGTTGACCCACCAATTGCTGGCCCCGGCTCCACACGCCACGAAGATTGCAGCCAGCCAGGGCAGCAAGGTCCACGGCGCAACGATGCCGCCCAGCGACATCGCCAACAGCGTGCCGCCGGCGAGGTTGCCGAACATCAGCAACGGCGTGAGCCGGCCAATCGACTGCATGTGCCGGGCGCGAATTTCCGCTGAGTCGGAATCGAGCGCTCGATAGACGAGGAACTCCTGGCGCCACCGCCGGGCGAGTTCCCCCCAGCACCAGGAAAGGGAAAAACTGCTCATGAGACCGGGCGTCTGCGGAATCCGGCTCGGCACTGCAGACACGACGCGAGATTGGGAATGATCTCGCTTTATCGGCGCCGGATTGACAATCTTGATCGAAGCAGGCCTCAGGTGAATAGGCGAAGGCATCGCATCGGCTATGGTGCGGTAGCGGCGACGCTTGCCAAGCACGGGCAACCGCTCAGGAAAGCGCGTTGTCTCGATGAACCACGAAAGGCAGCAAACATGGCCAGCCAGAAGATCGAATTCGCCGGCAGTCTGGGCCACCCGCTCGCCGGGCGACTCGACAGCCCCGATGGCGAGGTTCGGGCGTGGGCGATCTTTGCCCACTGCTTTACTTGTTCGAAGGACAGCAAAGCGGCGGCTTACATCGCGCGGGCACTGGCCGACGCGGGTTTCGGGGTGCTGCGATTCGATTTCACGGGCCTGGGCGGAAGCGGGGGCGACTTCGCAAACACCCACTTCAGTTCGAACGTCAACGACCTGGTCGCGGCCGCCGACTGGTTGCGTCGTCTGCATGGCGCGCCAGCGCTGCTGGTCGGCCATTCGCTGGGCGGCGCGGCGGTATTGGCTGCGGCCCACCGAATCGATGATGCGCTTGCGGTGGTCACGCTCGGTGCGCCCTTCGATCCTGCTCATGTGACCCATCAACTCGGCGACGGTCTGGCAGCGGTCGAAGCCAAGGGCGAGGCCGAGGTCCGGATCGGTGGCCGCGCGTTTTCGCTGCGGCGCGAATTTCTACACGACGTTGCCGGCCAGCCGCAGGCGCAGCGCATCAAGGGATTGCGGCGCCCGCTGCTGGTCTTGCACGCGCCCGAGGACGAGGTGGTCGATCTCGACAACGCCCGTCGCATCTACGAACAGGCGCTGCACCCGAAATCTTTCGTTTCACTCGATGGCGCCGATCACCTGCTGGGTTGCGAAGCCGACGCGCGCTACGCCGCCGGCATCATTGCCGCCTGGGCCAACCGCTACCTCCCGGCACCTGATTCCGAAATCGAACGGGCGACAGCCTCAGCACCTGAAGCCGGCACCGTTCATGTCAGTGAACGCGGGACCGGAAACTTTGCCGTCAGCATCCAGGCCGGACGCCATGGGCTGGTGGGCGATGAACCCGTGGGCCTCGGCGGCAACGACCTCGGACCGAGCCCCTACGAGCTGCTGCTCGGCGCGCTCGGCTCATGCACCGTGATGACCATGCGGATGTATGCGCGTCAGAAAAAGTGGCCGCTGGAAAATTCACACGTCAGGCTGAGCCATCAAAAGATTCACGCCATCGACTGTGCGGACTGCGAGACCAAGACCGGCAAGGTCGATCGCATCGAGCGGGAGATCGAACTGCTCGGCCCGCTGGATGCCGCGCAACGCACGCGGCTGCTGGAAATCGCCGACAAATGTCCGGTCCACCGGACACTGAACGCTGAAGTGCAGATCATCACCAGCCTGAAGCCGATCTGACGAAAAACCTGGACTGCGAGAACTCGCCTGCCGGCAGCTGCAGTCAACGCTATCAGTTTCCAGCGGTTGTCAGGACCGAAGCAATTTCGCAGTCGCCTTGCCTTTGTCGAATTCAGCCCGCCGGCGGGCGATTTCCTGGCTCGACAAGCGATCGACGTTGCAGTAGTCGAGTTTCCAGTCAGCGTCTGTGGCCCAGCGCAAGGGCGATTGCACGGTCGTCCGCGGCGCCGGCGCCGCCTCGAGCAATTGCAACGCGAGTCCGAGCGTAAAAACCTGCGACGGCACGTCGAGAGGACGCCCGGCCGCGTTGCCCAGCGGGAAATCGGAAAACAGCAACCTCGGCACGCCGACGTATTCAACGATGTCCTTGGCGCAGCCCATCACGACCGTGGCGATTCCCGCCGCCTCGAGCAGACGCGCAATCAGGCTCACCGACTGGTGGCAGACCGGGCAGTTGGGAACCAGCAGCACCGCGTCGACCTGATCGGCCAGGCAACGGGCAACGATCTGCGGGCCATCGATCTGCAGTGTGGCGCGGTGGCTGCGATTGGTCGGCGCGCCATGGAAGCGCGCGGCCAATTCGCCGACCAGCCCGTTGGTTGCCGCCTGGCGCAGCGCGGGCAGCGGAAACCAGCAGCCCGGATCGGCCGCTGTCGTGTGCTCACGATCGATTGCCACATGCGAGATGCGAAGGTCGTGATCGAGCGCCGTATCACCTGAATAGACCTCGTAGAACTTGGCCTTGGCGTTGAACGGCGCTCCCGGCCCCTGATCACCGTTCTCAGCGCGAAAAGTCGCAGCCGTCGTCACCAGCGTGACCCGACATTGCGACAGCGGCTTGCTCAGCCGGTGGAACGGCACGTCGGCGCAGTGCGCCCATTCGTAAGGATTGTCGTAACCCAGCGCCAGGTAGTAGTCACGGGTTCGCTGCATATAGGGAATCGGGGCATCGTGCCGCGACACAAAGCCGAACTCAGCACCGGGATTTGCTCGTGCAGGCGCCGCCGGGCTCGTACCGAATTCGGCCTTGCGTTCCGGACCATCGTGACCTGTCACCATCGTTCAAGCTCCATGAAGCAATATGTTACGGTAGCCCCCTCCCATTGGTCAGAGGACGAACACATTGGAAGAAGAGGCACGAGACCCGATGGCCCCGACTGGTCGGGTCAATCCGATCAGCACCGACTACAAGGTCGGGCAGGACAACATTGTCGCGAAGCTCGGGCCATTCGGCCTGGACATCCACAACCGGGTTTTTGCAATCTCCGCGCTCGCGGTGATCGGCTTCGTTTTTCTGACCTTGGTATTCCAAAGCAGCGCCGAGCCTGTCTTCAAGGCCATGCGCGGCTGGCTGACATCCAATCTCGACTGGTTCTTCCTCAGCGCGGGCAACATCTTCGTGCTCGTGTGCATCGGCCTGGCGATCTCGCCATTGGGCAAGGTGCGGTTGGGCGGTACCCTGGCCAAACCCGACTACGGCTACCTCGGCTGGTTCTCGATGCTGT
Source organism: Burkholderiales bacterium (assembly GCA_038221635.1). GTDB lineage: Bacteria > Pseudomonadota > Gammaproteobacteria > Burkholderiales > Burkholderiaceae_C > Ideonella_A. The sequence continues at coordinate 736 of JBBRID010000256.1, read as the reverse complement.
TTGCCGCCGGCATGGGAATCGGGCTGATGTTCTACGGCGTGTCCGAGCCGTTGTCGCATTTCGGCAGCTCGATGGGCGGCATCACGACTGAAAACGGTGTACGCACCGACTGGGCGCCGCTCGGCGCGGCCGCTGGCGACCCAACCGCCGCGAGCCGCCTCGCAATGGCCGCGACCATCTTCCACTGGGGTCTTCACCCCTGGGCTATCTATGCCATCCTCGCGCTCGGACTGGCCTTGTTCTCGTTCAACAAGGGCCTGCCGCTGACGATGCGCTCGGTGTTCTACCCGCTGCTCGGCGAACGCATCTGGGGCTGGCCAGGGCACATCGTCGATATCCTCGCGGTGCTCGCAACGATGTTCGGTCTGGCAACGTCGCTCGGCCTGGGCGCCTCGCAGGCCGCAGCCGGCCTCAACTACCTGTTCGGCATTCCGCTGGGCAACACGACGCAAATTCTGCTGGTGATCGGCATAACCGCCATCGCGCTGACTTCGGTGCTGGCTGGCTTGGACGCGGGTGTCAAGCGGCTGTCGGAAATCAACATGGTGCTGGCGATCGCATTGCTGATCTTCGTGATCGCGGTCGGCCCTACCCTGGCCCTGCTGACCGGCTTCTTCGGCAATCTGACCGCCTATGTCGAGTATTTGCCGGCGCTGGCCAATCCATTCGGCCGCGAGGACGCCAACTTCTCGCAGGGCTGGACCGCGTTCTACTGGGCCTGGTGGATTTCCTGGTC
>JBBRID010000255.1:0-6021 GCA_038221635.1 Burkholderiales bacterium | reverse complement strand
GCGTGCGACTTAAACCGCTCATCCATCTCTCCGGAGCTGCAGATTCTAGCCGACGGGGTAGGGTGAGGCTGCGTTCAGCGCACGATCGTGGCGTCGTCGAGCCGGGTGCTGCTGTCGGTACGGGCCTGACCCAGTTGGTCGGCGCTGACGCGTGCTTCGCTGAGGTTGGCGCCGCGCAGGTCCGCACCCGCCAGGTCGGCGCCGATCAGATTCGATGCGGTCAGATCGGCACGCGCCATGTCGGCGCCACGCAGGTTGGCGCGGGAAAGTTCGGCCCCTTGCAGGCGGGCATTGCGCAGGCTGGCTTGGCTCAGATCGGCGTCGCGCAGATCGGCGTTCAGCAGATTGGCATCGTCCAGGTTGGCGCGTCGCAACGAGCTGCGGCGCAGGTCGGCCCGGGTCAGGTCGGCATTGCGCAGTTGCGCATCGCGCAGGTTGGCTGACCGCAGCGAGGCGTCCTTCAGATTGGCGTCGACCAGCGAAGCGCCTTTCAGATCGGCGTTCTGAAGATCGGCGCGCATTAAATTGGCGTAGTCGAGTCTGACGCCTCCGAGTCGGGCGCTGCCGAGGCGCGCGTCCACGCACAAGGCGCCAGGTTCGATGCGACAGCCTGCGATCGTCTGAGCTGCAGGCGGCTTGGCCGCGGCCAGTGCGGCTCCACCGCACAGCAGGATCAACACTGCAGCACGCTTCGGTGGTTGCATTTTCATTGCCGACGTACCGTGGCCCCGAGACGCTCACGAAACTCGAGACTGATTGTGGGGCCGCCATCGACAGGCCGCGCGCTGATTCGGAAGTCCAGGGTTTCTGCTGGTGCATGCGCGAATGACGAGACGTAGGAGATCCGGCCATTGCGCTTGACCGCCTTCAAATCGACGCTGTGGGAAGCGCCGAGCAGGTTGCGGATTTCCGCATCGATTTCTGCTGCGATCGGCTCGCGACGCGGGCCATCCTTTTTCAGCACCACGACATTCAGCACACCCGTTCCGGGACCGGGCTCAATGCCGTGCTCGCGCGCGGTGCTGGCGGCAATGTCGGTGCTTCCCACTACGCTGCTTTGCAGGACATACTGACCAGTCTCGTGCGTGTGCGCTTGGGCAAGGGCTGCGTTTGCGGCTACGGCAAGCATCATCGCCAGGGCACTGCGTGCCACAAAGCGGCGCGAGCCAGGCCTCAGCTGCCGCTTGCAGTCGGACTGGGCGTCGGCTGCACGGGATCGAGCGATCGGGTGAATTGTCTGCATGGCTGATGTCCTTCCGGTCAGATGGCGCGACACTGCGGCTGCTGCATTCGACATCGCACAACAGCGCCATTCACGAACTGTAGGTACCGGTGTCGCCGCTAAAGTTCCCTTTCGCCGATACAGCTTCGCCGTAGGCCTCGTCTCCGACAGCCATTTCGGGCATGCGTCATCCGTCGATCAACTGACATGCCGCAGCGCGTGGCTTTTAAGCGCTTCAAGGCCGACGTGATCGAGCGTTTTTTCATGCGTTGCTTCGAGGACGACGGTCGGCGCGAAGCCGGCGGCGTGGGCTTCCTTCCAGCGCAGCACGCACAGGCACCAGCGTTCGCCGGGCTTCAGGCCGCGAAAGCGGTATTCGGGGCGCGGCGTCGACAAGTCGTTGCCACGGCCGGCCGAGAAAGCCAGAAAATCCGCCGTCAACTTGACGCAGACAAGGTGGCTGCCGACGTCGTCGGCGCCGGTGTTGCAGCAGCCGTCGCGGTAGAAGCCGGTGAGCGGGTCGTAGGAGCATGGCAACAGTTCGGTGCCGAGTACGTTCAAGGCCATCGTTGGTCGATCTCAGGCGGCAGGAGGTTGGGGTGCTCTGATCAACGCCATCGCGGTGGCGATCAGCCCGGACACTTCGCTCATGTTGTTCGGCACGATCATCGTGTTGTTTTTCTTGGCCAGTTCGCCGTAGGCGTCGACGGCGCGTTCGGCCACTTTGAGCTGCACCGCCTGTTCGCCGCCGGGTTGCAGGATGGCCGCAGCAATCTTGCGGATGGCCTCGGCAGTGGCGTCGGCCACCGCGATGATCGCTGCGGCCTCGCCCTCGGCGTTGTTGATCTCGGCCTGGCGCTGGCCTTCGGATCGCGCGATGAAGGCCTCGCGTTCGCCGTTGGCGATGTTGATCTGTTCCTGCTTGCGGCCTTCGGATGCGAAGATCAGCGCGCGTTTTTCACGCTCGGCGGTGATCTGTGCCTGCATCGAGCGCAGGATTTCGGCCGGTGGCGTCAGGTCCTTGATTTCATAACGCAACACCTTGACGCCCCAGGTCGCCGCCGCATCGTCCAGCGCATTGACGACGGCCGCGTTGATCAGGTCGCGCTCCTCGAAGGTCTTGTCGAGCTCCATCTTGCCGATCACGCTGCGCAGCGTGGTCTGCGCCAACTGCGTAATGGCGAAGATGTAGTCGGACGAGCCATAGCTGGCGCGCATCGGATCGGTGACCTGGAAATACAGCAGCCCGTCGACCTGCAGCTGTGTGTTGTCCTTGGTGATGCAGACCTGGCTGGCTACGTCGAGTGGCACTTCTTTCAGGGAATGCTTGTAGGCCACGCGGTCGACGAACGGGATCACGAACTTGAGGCCCGGTGTCAGCGTGCGGTCGTATTTGCCAAGCCGCTCGACGACCCAGGCGTTTTGCTGCGGCACGATCTTGAAGGTGCGCACGATGAAGATCAGCGCGATGAAGGCAAGAATCAGGGCAATTTCCATGGAGTTGTCTCGTCTGAATGAAGGGTGGGTGATCGTGAACGGGCCCGAGAAAGCGGCGGACTCAGCTCATCGCGATTTGACCGGACTCAGCACCAGCCAATTGCCTTCGACTCCGCTGACCTGGTGCAGCCCGGGACCAGCGTCGGCGTCGGGCGCGAGGTGGGCGATCCAGGTGCTGCCGCGGTAAACCACTTTGGCGGTGCGATCCGGAGTCCAGCCATCGACGCGTACTTGTTCTCCGATGTCGATGTTGACGTCGCGATTCTCGCGCGCCGCGACTGACGCCGGGTTGCGCGTGCGCTTGAGGTACCACAAGGCCGTGGCGCCGCCGCCGACCACTGCGACCGTGACGACCTGCGCCGTGTTGCCAAAGCCGAGGTGGGCCGCAAGCGCGCCGGCGCACAACCCGAAGGCCACCATCAGCAGGTAGAAGGTGCCGGTGGCCAGCTCGGCGGCGACCGCGACGCCGGCGGCCAGCCACCACCATGTTGCCGGATTCCAATCCATCGTGCGCTCTCCTTGCTGCATCCGAATTGCCCGCAGTGTAGGGCGCTTGCGTTCTGCCACGGAAAGCTGCCATGGAAAGCCCAGCCCAGGGAAACCCAACCTACACTTCCAGCTGTTCTCCCGCTTGGGACGCGCGCCCCCGATCCGCCACGTGGTGGGACAGGGGCTCGTTCCCGGCTAACTCATCACCGGCATCAGTCGGACAGCTTCAGGATCGCCATGCTGCGTTTTCGTTTCCCGATCGTCATCATCGACGAGGATTTCCGCTCCGAAAATACCTCCGGCCTTGGCATCCGGGCGCTCGCCGACGCCATCGTCAAGGAAGGTTTGGAGGTGCTGGGCGTCACCAGCTATGGCGACCTGTCATCGTTCGCGCAGCAGCAGAGCCGGGCGTCGGCCTTCATCCTGTCGATCGACGACGAAGAGTTCAAGGGTGGCCCCGATCTGGATCCGGCGGTGTTGAGCCTGCGCAAGTTCATCCAGGAAATCCGCTTCAAGAACGCCGACATCCCGATCTACCTGTACGGCGAAACGCGCACCTCGCAGCACCTGCCGAACGACATCCTGCGCGAGTTGCACGGCTTCATCCACATGTTCGAGGACACCCCGGAGTTCGTGGCCCGCCACATCATCCGCGAGGCCAAGAGCTACCTCGATGGACTGGCGCCGCCGTTTTTCAAGGCGCTGATGGACTATGCGCAGGACGGCTCGTATTCGTGGCATTGCCCGGGGCACAGCGGTGGCGTCGCCTTCCTGAAGAGCCCGGTCGGCCAGATGTTCCACCAGTTCTTCGGCGAGAACATGCTGCGCGCCGACGTGTGCAACTCGGTGGAGGAACTGGGCCAGTTGCTCGACCACACCGGTCCGGTCGCACAGAGCGAGCGCAATGCGGCGCGCATCTTCAACGCCGACCATTGTTTCTTCGTCACCAACGGCACCAGCACCAGCAACAAGATGGTGTGGCACCACACGGTGGCGCCTGGCGACGTGGTGGTGGTCGACCGCAACTGCCACAAGTCGATCCTGCACGCCATCATCATGACCGGCGCGGTGCCGGTGTTTCTGCGGCCGACGCGCAACCACTACGGCATCATCGGCCCGATTCCGGACAGCGAATTCACCCGCGAAGCGATCGAGAAGAAGATCGCCGCCAACCCGCTGCTGAAGGGCGTCGATCCGACAAAGGTCAAGCCGCGCATCCTGACGCTGACCCAGAGCACCTACGACGGCGTGCTCTACAACACCGAGACGATCAAGCATTCGCTCGACGGCTACATCGACACCCTGCATTTCGACGAGGCCTGGTTGCCGCACGCGGCGTTTCACAAGTTCTACGGCTGTTTTCACGCGATGGGCAAGAACCGGCCGCGACCGAAGGACCAGCTGGTGTTCGCAACCCAGTCGACGCATAAATTGCTGGCCGGCATCAGCCAGGCATCGCAGGTGCTGGTGCAGGATTCGCAGACCCGCAAGCTCGATCGCCATCTGTTCAACGAGGCGTATCTAATGCACACCAGCACGTCGCCGCAATACGCGATCATTGCGAGTTGCGACGTGGCCGCGGCAATGATGGAGGCGCCAGGCGGGCCCGCGCTGGTCGAGGAAAGCATCTCCGAGGCGATGGACTTCCGCCGCGCGATGCGCAAGGTCGAGAAAGAATACGGCAAGAAGGATTGGTTCTTCAAGGTCTGGGGCCCCGAGAAGCTGGCGTCCGAAGGCATCGGCAAGAGCAGCGACTGGATTCTGAAAGCCGGCGAGAAGTGGCACGGCTTCGGCGACTTGGCAGAAGGCTTCAACCTGCTCGACCCGATCAAGACCACGCTGGTGACGCCGGGTCTCGATGTCTCCGGCAAATTTGCCGCCACCGGCATTCCGGCCTCGATCGTCACCAAGTTCCTGGCCGAGCATGGCGTGGTGGTCGAGAAAACCGGGCTGTATTCACTGTTCATCATGTTCACCATCGGCATCACCAAGGGCCGCTGGAATACGCTGTTGACTGCGCTGCAGCAGTTCAAGGACGATTACGACCGCAACGTACCGATGTGGCGCATCCTCCCCGAGTTCGTTGCGCAACATCCGCGCTACGAGCGCATGGGACTGCGCGACCTGAGCCAGAGCATCCATGCGATGTATGCCAAGGGCGACATTGCCCGGCTGACCACCGAGATGTATTTGTCCAACCTCGATCCGGCGATGAAACCCACCGATGCCTACGCCTACATCGCGCACCGGCAGACCGACCGGGTCGAGATCGATCAGCTCGAGGGGCGCATCACCACGTCGCTGCTGACACCGTATCCGCCAGGCATTCCGCTGTTGATTCCGGGTGAGCGCTTCAACAAGAAGATCGTCGACTACCTTAAATTCACGCGCGCCTTCAACACCGCGTTTCCAGGTTTCGATACCGACGTGCACGGGTTGGTGGAGGACGAGGACGTCGACGGCGTACGGCGCTATTACGTTGATTGCGTACGGGTATGACTGCAATCGCGACTGAGTCGCTCCTACCGAACACCAGCCAAACACGGGAATGTGTAGGAGCGGCTTCAGCCGCGATTCCTGGCCTGGCCGCCAAGCCGAAAAGTTGAGATAGGTTGACATGAGCAACAAGATCCTGTTCGGTTTTCATGCCGTCACCGTGCGCCTGAAGAGTGCGCCGCAATCGGTGCGTGAAGTTCATTTCGCTGCCAGCCGGCACGATCAGCGAATGCGCCAGTTTCTGGAGCGGGCGCGCGAAGCCGACGTCAAGATGATCGAGAGCGACGACGATCGGCTGCAGAAGCTGTGTGGCAACC
>JBBRID010000254.1:0-6022 GCA_038221635.1 Burkholderiales bacterium | reverse complement strand
GGTGGTCATGAAACCTTCGGCATCGCCGGGCGCGTTGAAAAGGCTCAGCGCCATCTCGACAACGTCTTCTTCCATGCGCTTGACGCTCGGGAAGGCGCGTTTGGCTCCCAAGGCATTCTCCGAGAAATACTCGAAGAACGCAGAGCGCCCCAATTCGGACAACTCGTCGTCGACCTTGAATACGAACAGCGGGGCACGACCATGCGTCCAGTCGCAGTCCCCGGCCTTGAACGAGCGCATCTCTTCCAGAACTTCGTTGGGCTCGCGTCCGTGTGCCGGCAGCTGCTTTCGCATCTCTATCCCTTGGTTGTCAATCGATTGACAAAGGCTACCCACCTCCGTACGATTCGTCAATGCCTACCAACAGTTCGGTTATGCCGAATAGAACTCGATCCGGTATCAACAGCGGTCTCGACGTGCTGGAGTCGCTGGCTGCGGCCGAACGTGCGTTGAGCCTGACCGAGATCGCGGCGGCGGTGGGGATGGCCAAGTCCAGCGTGCATCAGTTGCTGACGGTGCTCGTCGCCCGCGGCTACGTGCAACGCCAGCCCGACCAGCACTACAGCATCGGCGTGAAAGCCTGGGAGGTCGGCTGCAAGGCCACCTTCGTCGAGATCGGCCGCGTTGCCGAGCCCTACATGGCCGAGCTGGTACGCAAAGTTTCCGAGGGTGCGGCACTGGCCTGGCTCGATGGCACCAATACGGTGTGCATCCAGATCGCCGAGAGTCCACAGGTGGTGCGTGTGCACCGCAGCGTCGGCGAACGCAACCCGGCGCATTGCGTCTCCAACGGCCTGGCGTTGCTGGCAACCAAGTCGGATGACGAAATCATCAATCTGCTGCCGAAAAAACTCGAGCGTTTGACTGCAAACACCATCGTCGACCGTGACGAGCTGCTGGCCGAACTGCAAACCATCCGCGAGCGCGGCTATGCGGTGTGCCGCGGCAGTTGGAAACTCGATGTCGGCGGTGTCGCGGTTGCCTTGCGTGGTGCCGATCAGAGCGTGGTGGCTGGCGTGGCCATCGCGATGCCGCTCGAACGCATGACCGACGCCCGCGTCATGCGCATTGCTGCCGCATTGCGGGTTGCCGCCAGCGGCATTGAAAAGCAGTTGCCCGGCGCATCGGGCGACGTGCGCTCCAGCCAGTCCGTGGTTGCCAACACCTGGCAGCGCGCCCGTGCCCGATCTGTGCCGCGCAGTGCGGCCCGCGTCGGCTGATCGGCGGGCAGCATGAAACACGACTGCTGCGTTCGATGCGACTCCCCTGCGAAGGATCGGGCTTGAGCGCTCACCACCATTCGATGGGCAAGCGCCTGCTGATCATCTATGGCGTGATGGCGTTCATATTTCTGTACCTGCCGATCGGTTTTCTGGTTTTGTTCTCGTTCAACGACTACATCATTCCGTCGCTGCCGTTTCGCGGTTTTACCTTGAAGTGGTATCGCGAACTCGGCTACGACTTCGTGCTGCATGAGGCCCTGTTCAACAGCTTGTTCATTGCCAGTTGCACCACCGTGATATCGACGCTGCTGGGCACGCTGGCCGCGTTTCCGCTGGTGCGTTGCACTTATCGTTTCAAGCGGTCGAGCCGCCTGCTGGTGATCCTGCCGATGATCATTCCGCATTTTCTGATGGGCGTGGCGCTGCTGCTGTTCTTCGCCTTTCTTAACCTGCCGTTGTCGCGCTTCACGGTCATTCTCGGCCACGTCGTATTCACGCTGCCGTTCGCGGTGCTGATCGTCTCGACGCGGCTTTACGGCTTCGACCGCACGCTCGAGCTGGCCGCCAGCGATCTCGGCGCCAGCCCGGCACGGACCTTCCGGCACATCACACTGCCGCTGATCATGCCGGGCGTTGTCGGGGCTGCGTTGCTGGTCTTCACGCTGTCGATGGACGAATTTCTGATCACCTATTTCGTATCGGGCCAGAAAGGCACCTTGACGATGTATATCTGGAGCTTGCTGAAGGACGGCATCGCGCCGCGGGTCAACGCATTGGCCAGCGTGCTGCTGGCCGCATCGTTCGGATTGCTGCTTGTCGGCGCGTGGGTGATGGACCGCGGAGCGGGCGGCCAGAGCGGCCGTCGGAGAGCCGCATGAACGACCGCAGTGCAACTGTCTTGTCGATGGGTCAAGGCGGCGACCGCGCGGTTTCGGCACCGCAGGCCGACATCGCGGTCGATCTGCGTGGCGTGTCAAAGCGCTTCGGTGACACCGTGGCGCTGCATCACCTCGATCTGCAGATCCGCAAAGGCGAGTTCTTCTCGCTGCTTGGTGCCAGCGGCTGTGGCAAGACCACCACGCTGAATCTGATCGGTGGCTTCGAGTCCACCACCAGCGGCACGCTGTTGATCGACGGCCAGGCGATGCAGGACGTGCCACCGCATCGGCGTCCGGTCAACACGGTGTTCCAGAGTTATGCGTTGTTTCCGCACATGAGCGTGGCCGAGAACGTCGAGTTCGGCCTGCGCATGAAAAAAGTGCCAACGCCACAGCGGCGCGACACGGTGGCAGAGATGCTGCGGCTGGTGTCGCTAGAAGGCTACGAGAACCGGCGCCCGGGTCAACTCAGCGGTGGCCAGCGCCAACGTGTGGCGTTGGCGCGAGCGTTGGTGAACCGGCCGTCGGTGTTGCTGCTCGACGAGCCGCTGGGCGCCCTCGATCTGAAACTGCGCAAGCAGATGCAAACTGAACTGACGCGCATCCAGCGGCAGGTCGGCATCACCTTCGTTTACGTCACCCACGATCAGGAAGAAGCGCTGGCGATGTCGGACCGCATCGCGGTGATGCAGCAGGGACGGTTGCTGCAACTGGGCACACCGAGTGAAATTTACGACACGCCGTCGTGTCGCGAGGTGATGGAATTCATCGGGTCCGTCAATACATTCGACGGGCGCTGTGTGAATACCGCCGGCGGTGACGGCTACGGCGAGTTCGATCTGCCTGGCCTCGGTGTTGTGCTTTCAAAAGGCGGGGACGCAATGGCGGTGGGCGCCGACGTGTCGGTGCTGGTTCGACCCGAACGCATCCGCCTGTCCGTCACCGCACCGGCGGCTCCCACGGCTGTAACTGGCACGGTTGCCAAGCTCGCCCATCTCGGCTTCATCAGCCATTGCACCGTGCAGCTGGACAGCGGGCAGCAGGTGCTGGTTTTTCGCTTGAACAATCCGGATGGCGGCGGCGACGAGTCGGTGTTGGAAGGGCAGCGTGTGTTTCTCTGGTGGGACGCGGCCGACGCTCGCGCCTATGCCAGAGGTACAACTTTTTAAACCGATGGGGCGCCGCCGGTGCCCCGACTCACAAGGAGCTTGAGATGAACAGCTTTTCTGATCGACGCGACTTCATGAAGCGGGCAGCGCTCGCCGGCATCGGTGCCACCGCACTGGGCAGTTGGCCTGGCCGCGCTGCGGCGGCAGGCGGCACCGTGAACTGGCTGGCCTGGGGCGGCCACGTCGAGCCGCAAGGCATCAAGAGCTTTTTCGACGCCACCGGCATCCGCGTCAACCACATCGGCATGAGCGGCAACGCCGAGACTTTTGCCAAGCTGAAGTTGTCTGGCACCGCACAATACGATCTGTTCGAGGCCGACGGCCTTTGGCCTTTGCGTTATGCGCAGGAAGGCATGATCGAGGCGATCGACCTCGACAGCCTGCCGAACGTCGCCAAGAACATGTACCCCGAGTTCAAGAAGATTCCTGCGCTGCAGGCACCGGGTGGCAAATCGTGGATCGTGCCGTGGGGCTGGAACCCGACCGTGCTGGTCTACAACAAGGACAAGGTTTCCACGCCACCGCAGTCCTACGAGGTGCTGCTCGATCCGAAATACAAGGGTCGGGTCGGCTTCAGCGACCAGCACGAATTCATGTGGCCGGTGGCCGCCTTCCTGCTTGGCTATGAAGACCCGTTCAAGCTGAACAAGGCGCAACTCAGCAAGGCCAAGGACATGCTGATCCGCATCAAGCGCAATGCGCCGACGATCTCCAAGGGCTGGAACGAACAGCTGCGCCTGTACGTCGAGGAAACGGTCTGGATCGGCCTGTCGTCGCCCGGGCGCGCGCTGACCATTCAATCTGCGGGTGGCCCGCAGATGGGCTGGCAAACGCCGAAGGAGGGCTATTTCGGCTGGATCGACGGCGACATGCTCGTCAAGGGTTCGCCCAATCGCGAGGCCACCTTGGCCTGGATCAACCACATCCACAGCCCCGAGTACGTGTCCATGAACTTCAAGCGGCTGCAGCGCGGCGCGGCCAACCGCGGCGGCGTCGAGATGCTCAACAAGATGGGGCTCGGCGAGATGGTCAAGGCGAATCTGATGGACCAGCCGGAAGTCGCGCTGAAGATGCGCCTGATCGAAGCCCCGGCCAACCAGGACGAATACGCCGCGGCCTGGAACGAAGTGCTCGCCGGTTGAGTAGCGCAGCCATGCCAACAGCCCCGGGCAGCGTGCAAGCCGGCAATGCCAGGCGCAGCCCGCTGCTTTGGGGGCTGGTGCCGCTGTACGTTGTGCAGCTCGCGCTGTTCGTCGTGCCGCTGGCGATCATGTTCGTCTACAGCTTCTGGACGACGAAGAACTTCCAGATCGTGACCGAATGGACGCTCGTCAATTACCGCACCTTCTTTGCCAGCTGGACCTATCCGTTGGTGCTGCTGCGAACGCTGGTGACGGCCGTCGTCATCACCATCTTCACCTTGCTGATGGCTTACCCGCTGGCCTACGTGATCGTGCGTTACGCGAAGCGTTGGCAGAAGTTGCTGCTTGGCGCGATCGTGCTGTCGTTCTGGACCAGCGGTCTGTTGCGGGCCTATGCCTGGATGGCGTTGCTCGGTGATTCGGGCATCATCAACAAGGGGCTCAGAACGCTTGGCTTGATCGATGAGCCGCTGCCGTTCCTGCTCTACAGCCCGTTCGCCGTGGTCTTGGTGATGGTCTATTTTTCGTTGCCGTTTGCCGTGATCACGATCTATGCGTCGCTTGAAAAAATGGACTGGTCGCTGGTTGACGCGGCGGCCGATCTGGGCGCCTCTCCGATGCGCGCATTTCGCCACATCACGCTGCCCCAGACCATGCCCGGCGTGATCTCGGCCACGGTGCTGACCTTCGTGCCGCTGACCGGCATGTTCTTCGTGCCGATGCTGATGGGCGACGCCTCCAGCGTGATGATCGCGCCACTGATTGCCAACCAGATGCAAGCCTTCCAGCTCGGCCTCGGTGCCGCGCTGTCGTTCATCGTCGCGCTGATCGTGATGGGGGCGCTGGCGATTTCGTGGCGGCACCTGGAGATCGAGGGCAAGGAGATTTAGCGTCGCGCTCGGGGAGCTTGTCCCGATCGAAACCCATGGCTCGCCGACCTAATTCCAGCGCTTCACCGAGCAGTGCGAAGCGTTCTCGCGACGCGGCCTCCGGTGCGCCTTCCGCGCTCGCGTTGGCCGCGACGCTGGCACTGGCGGCAGCGGTGTCACTTGGCATCACGCGTTTTGCCTACGGGCTGCTGCTGCCACCGATGCGCGCGGATCTGAAATGGTCCTACACCCTTGCCGGCGCGATGAACACGGTCAATGCGCTCGGCTATCTGCTCGGTGCGCTTGCGACACCGTGGCTGATGCGCCGGTTCGGCGCTGGGCGCGTATTGATCTGGGGTTCTGTGCTGGCGAGCGTGTTCATGGGCTTGACCGGTTTCTTCGTCTCGGCGGCACCGTTGCTGATGCAGCGACTGTTTGCCGGCGTCACGAGTGCGTTCGTGTTCATCGCAGGCGGGTTGCTGGCGGCGCGGTTGGCTGCCCGGGAGCCGGTACGAGGCGGATTGCTGCTCGGGCTGTACTATGGCGGCGTCGGACTCGGCATCGTGTTGTCGGCGCTGCTGGTACCGCTGCTGCTGGATGTGGCGCGCGCGGTGCCGCACGGCTGGTCCTGGTCCTGGTGGGCCCTGGCTCTCGCTTGTTTTGCGGCCAGCGTGGCGCTGCGGTGGCCGGTGCGCGCCATCGAACGGCGCGAAGCGGCGCATCTTGCGGCCGCCGAGGCGA
>JBBRID010000253.1:0-6046 GCA_038221635.1 Burkholderiales bacterium | reverse complement strand
TCCTCGCGATACCACGAGGTATCGCTGCGGTTTGCGCCTTGCCCTCGGGCCGAATCCATCGCTTTCGTCATGTTCGAAACCTCTGCGCCGGCATACAGTTTGCTCGCATTCGGCAGACCGGGATGGGGCTGCCCGGAGCATTTTATTGATGGCGATCGCCGGCGGGCAATAGGCTGTTTACCCTTGAATTTCGCCACGTTGCGGCCTGGCGGCGACATCAGCACCGGCCGGTACTGCGCGCGGGCGCCACGATGCAATGGCCGCGCGAACTGGCCCGCTCGAGGCTCGACCGTGGCCTGGCCTTCAGTCGCCGCGCGCGATCAGGGGCGCGTCGCTGGGCCACCAAGCCTGCACGGGTCGCTTGTCGGGCAGCACGTAGACCGCGCCGCGGCGCGCTCCCAGCCAAGGCCGAACCACGCGTTCATAAAACGCAACCGGTACCACCACGCAACCCAGAGAGGCCCGGTTGTCGTCCGGGGTGGCAGTGGCCAGCCGCTGTGAACGAACGGCATGGGTAGCGTCGGGCCGTAGGCGGTGGATCGCCAGGGCTGCGTCGTAGTCGAACCAGACGATGTCCTCGCCGGCCAGGTTTTGGCCAGGCTGCGACTCGAAGCGCCCGGCCGGCGTGGTGCGCTCGTGGCGGGCCAGACGCGAGCTCTGCGCGCGTTGGCCAACGCCCGGCACCGATTCGTCGCCCGGCATGGCGCCGGTCAGCACCACGCTGCTTCCGACCAGGGTCTGGTATTCGTCGAAGACATATAGCCTTGCCTCCTTCTTGTCGACGATCGCGAACGGCCTGCCCCCGCTGTCGTTGCGGGCCTGGATCCAGTTGCCGAGGTAGCGCACCTCGGCTGATGCCTTGGCTGCGATCAGCCCGGATTCGATGGACCCGATGCGCTGCCCGCTCGCCACAGAGGCGCGGCTGCCGGTTTGGGCAATGGCAATCGATGAGGGGGGGGACGCAGGTTCGGCAGCTCGGGCGGGCAGGATGGGCAACAACGCCATACCCCAGGCGACCGCACAACAGACACGCATCAAAACGCCCAAGTACATCCAGCCCTCGTCATGGAATAGCCCATTTCACCCGGATAGCACGGCAAAACGGCTCCGGAACACTGCCGGGCTGACATGCTCATCCAACGCGACGACTGAATCGTAAGGTCGCGTAAGCGGGCGAGCAACGAGAGTATGTACGGGGGGGCGGCTTTATTCGGCCGATGCCTCGCGTCGCGTCGCGTTATAACGCGTTGCGACGTCATAGGCGGTTGGAAAGACCTCTTCAAACGTTCGGTTTTCGGGCAACACGTAGACGAGGCCACGGCGACCGAGGAAGGTTGGCACCATCACCGATTCGTAGAACTCCTTCGGCAGGTTGATGCAACCGTACGAGATTCGATTGTCGGCGGCGGTGGGAGTGGCAAGCCGTTCCAGACGCCGTTCGGAAGCCTCGATCTGACGCACCCGATGCATCGAGACGGCCGCTTGGTAGTCGACCCAGAACACGTCTTCGCCGTTGGCGTTGCGGCCTGACTCACCGACGAAGCGACCTGCCGGCGTGGTGCGCTCTTCGGGCTTGACGTCGTGCAGCGCCTTCTGGCCGACGCCATCGGACGTATCATCCCCGGCCGCGGCGCCCAGCAATACAGGCGAGTGATCACGCAGGCTTCCGTCGGGATTGAACACATAGACGTGGGCCTCGCGCTTGTCGAGGACGATGAAATCCAGGCCTCGGCTGTCTCGGGAGTCGGTCGCCCAGTCGGCAATGCGCCGCACGTCGGAAGGCGGTTCGAGGCTGCCGAAATTTGCGAAGCGGGGTCCGACCTGAATATTCGCAGCAGATGTATCCGCATGCGTGGCAGACGCCACCGCCGCGGATTTCGAAAACCAGTGCGTACGCGCTACGTGAAACACGGGCAGCCCTACGACCGCTGCAACGGCTCCGATCAACAAGCCGCGCTTCAAGCCGTCGATCACATCGCGTGAGACGGGGTAGAGCTTGGGCAACATACGAATCAATATCGCGGGACCCGCCGCCGGATCAGCCGTCTGGGGTCCCGACGGCTGGTCAGCCGCGATCTGCCTGAGGGGCCGGATCGGTGGACAGCGTCGAGCTATTGCCGCCCGTCGACGAAGACGGCATCGCCGAGGTGTCGTTCGACATGGTCGACGGCGACGACAGCGGACGGTTGTTCGGATCCATCGATTGGGTCGAAGGGGTCGAGGTGGTGTCCGACGTGGTGGTCTGGGCATAGGCGATGCCGATGCTGCCGACCACGGCCAATGCGGCGACTGTCGAAGCGAGGGTCTTGGAAACGTTCATGGCGATACTCCTGACTGGGTGAGGCGACTGTTTCGTCGCGGTTGGGTTTGGTTGGTGAGAACCAACGATTGGAATGTATGCAAGGCCCGGAACCGCCGCTGTGGGTGGAGTGCGGCGGTTTTTGTCAGACGTTGACGCCCCGCCCTACATTCGGCAATGGATGCCCACCCGTCGTTGTGGCATATCGCCGCGCCACGCGAGCCGCTTGTCAACGACGACGGCCCGACGCTGCGAACACGTAGACTGGCACGCCCCAGCAAACTCAGGAGACGGCCCATGCCGCGCGACACCTCTCAATGGCGCTTCGAGACCAAATCGGTTCACGCCGGTTACGAGCCGGATCCGACGACCCATTCCGTGGCCGTACCGCTGTACCAGACGGTGGCCTATGCCTTCGACAATGCGCAACACGGTGCCGACCTGTTCGACCTGAAAGTGGCGGGCAACATCTATACGCGGATCATGAATCCGACCCAGGCGGTGCTCGAGGAACGGGTTGCCGCGCTCGAAGGTGGCATCGCCGCGCTGGCCTTGGCTTCCGGCCAAGCGGCTGTTACCTACGCGATCCAGACCATCTCGGAAGCCGGCGACAACATCGTCTCGAGCAGCGCGCTGTATGGCGGCACCTACAACCTGTTTGCCCACACCCTGCCGCAATACGGGATCGAAACACGTTTCGCCGACTACCGCGATCCCGCCAGTTTCGAGCCCTTGATCGACGACCGGACCAAGGCGATGTTCGTCGAGTCGATCGGCAACCCGTCGGGCAACGTGACCGACATCGCGGCGATGGCCGAGATCGCACACCGCCACGGCATCCCGCTGATCGTCGACAACACCGTGCCGAGCCCTTACCTGTGCCGGCCATTCGATCACGGCGCCGACATCGTCGTACATTCGCTGACCAAATACCTCGGCGGCCACGGCACCAGCATCGGCGGAGCGATCGTCGACTCAGGCAAATTTCCGTGGGCCGACCACAAGCAGCGTTTCAGGCGCCTGAACGAGCCCGACGTCAGCTATCACGGCGTGGTCTACACCGAGGCGCTGGGTGCAGCTGCCTACATCGGGCGCGCCCGGGTCGTTCCGCTGCGCAACATGGGCGCGGCGATTTCGCCGTTCAATGCCTGGCAAATCCTGCAAGGCATCGAGACGCTTGCGCTGCGCATGGACCGCATCTGCAGCAATACGCTGGAAGTGGCGCAATACCTGGCGCAACACACCAAGGTCGACTGGGTCAACTACGCGGGGCTGGAGAGCCACGCCGACCATGCGCTGGTCAAATCGATGATGGGTGGCCGCGCCTCGGGGTTGCTGACCTTCGGCGTCAAGGGCGGGCGTGCCGGCGGTGAGCGCTTCCTCGATGCGCTGCAGTTGTTCACGCGGCTGGTCAATATCGGCGATGCCAAATCGCTGGCGACGCATCCGGCGTCGACCACCCATCGCCAGCTGTCGCCGGCCGAGCTGAAAACATCCGGTGTCACCGAGGAGACCGTGCGGCTGTGCGTCGGCATCGAACACATCGACGACATAAAGGCGGATCTGGATCAGGCGCTGGCAGCGGCCTGAGCGGCTTCACGTGGCGCCGCCCTCTCGCACCAGGCGCGGCCTCATCCTGCTATCTCACAACAGCGCCGACAACGGCGCCAAGATTTGGATTAGGCACGAAGAAGTCAGGGTTTTGCACTGATCAGTAACATAAATTACTGACTAGTATAAATTACGACCATCAGATGTAAATTCTGTCCCAGAGTTTGTTCATCCTGATTTCCGGAGCGCATGTCTGCGCTGCGGGCTTCCCTTTCAAGCCAATCCTGCCTGCAAAGGCAATCTACGGAGATGACATGATGAAAAAACTTCTGATGGTGGCCGCGTTGTCGGCAGCAGCTATGGGCGTGCAAGCCAAAGATATCGTTGACACCGCGGTCGCGGCAGGCGATTTCAAGACCTTGGCAACCGCTTTGCAGGCTGCTGGTCTGGTCGACACATTGAAAGGCAAGGGTCCGTTCACGGTGTTCGCACCGACCGACGCTGCCTTCGCCAAGATCCCGAAGGCCGACCTGGATGCGCTGCTGGCCGACAAGGCCAAGCTGACCAAGGTGCTGACGTACCACGTGGTTCCCGGCAAGGTCATGGCCAAGGACGTCAAGGCCGGGATGGTCAAGACGGTTCAGGGCAGCGACATCAAGGTTGCCACGTCTGGTGGCGTGATGGTCGACAACGCCAAGGTCGTCAAGACCGACATCGTCGCCGACAATGGTGTGATTCACGTCATCGACAGCGTGATCATGCCGAAGTGACGATTCGGCGGCATGACCGGGTTTTCGGTCATGCCGTCGCCCCGATAGCTAAACGATCGACCAACCCGCGGTACGCTTGCGCATTCGAACATCTGCGACTGCCTGACCGGGAAGTTCGCCCTCCTCCATGCGCTCCTTGCTGACCGTCCTCCTCGTGACCAGCCTTGCCGCAGCTTGTGGCAAGGCCGGCAGCCCGCAAGCGGGCAGTGCGGCAGCCAAGTCGAACGCGTCGCCAGTCACCTTGCTGATTGCACCCGAAGACCTGCTCACGGTGCGGACAAGTCAGCTTGCCAATGGCCCGGTGATCACCGGCTCGATCCAGCCGGCGCGCCGCGCTGATCTGCGTGCCGAGGTGAACTCGGTGGTGACTCAAGTGCTGAAGGACAACGGGCAGGCCGTGCGCACTGGCGACATGTTGATCAGGCTGGACGAGACTTCGCTGCGCGAAAGCCTGGCATCCGCGCAGGCTGCCGAACGTGCTGCCGAGCAATCCCTGACCCAGGCTGATCGACAACGGCAGCGCTTGCGGACGCTGCAGCAGCAGGGCATGGCCACCGCGCAGGCGCTCGACGACGCCGACATCCGCCGCAACAACGCGAGCAGCGATCTGGCCGCCGCGCGGACGCGGGTGGTGGCGGCGCGCCAGCAGCTGCAAAAGACTCAGATCAAGGCCCCGTTCGATGGTGTCGTCAGCGATCGCAAAGCTTCGGTGGGCGACACAGCGCCGATCGGCAAGGAGCTGATCAAGGTGATCGACCCCGGCAGCATGCGTTTCGAGGGCCTCGTGTCGGCCGACCGACTCGGTGAGATCAAGGTCGGCCAATCGGTGAGTTTTAACATCAACGGTTTCGGCGATGGCAATTTCGACGGTACCGTGCTGCGCGTCGATCCGGCGGTGAATTCGGCCACTCGTCAAGTCGCGGTCACGGTCTCGTTCGACGACGCCAGCCGCGCCCCGACCGTTGCCGGTCTGTTTGCCGAAGGCCGGGTGGCCGGCAACGGAGCGGAGGTGCCGACCCTGCCAGCCGATGCGCTGGTGCGCGCTGGCGAGACGGCATCGGCGTGGCGGGTCGCCAATGGCAAGGTGCAGAAGGTCGCGGTCAAGCTCGGCGATCGCGATGCGCGCAGCGGCCAGTTCCCAGTGCTCGGTGGCTTGACCGCAGGTGATCGCATTCTGGCCCATCCGGGCGGTTCGCTGGTCGATGGACAGGCCGTAGAGTTTGCCGCCGGTGCCGCCGCAGCAGCATCTGGCGCTTCGCCCGGCGCGGCGTCTGGTGTGGCGTCTGGTGCGGCGTCTGGTACAGCATCGGTCGCCAAATAAGCCCCGACCCAAAGACCAGCCATGTTCCTGTCCAATTTCAGCGTCAAGCGCCCGGTGCCGATGGTTGTCATCATCATCGCGCTGATGGCGCTCGGCCTGCTCGCG
>JBBRID010000252.1:0-6076 GCA_038221635.1 Burkholderiales bacterium | reverse complement strand
GGCCAAGGGTGATGCGCGCCTGATAGCCGAAGATGGCTTGATCGATATCGGTGCGAAGCAAGATATCTCTGTGGTAAGCAAGGCGGGCGTGTACGTCGATGCGCCCGACCAAATCACTATGAAATCCAGCCTGGTTGTGATCGGCGACGACGATGTTCAAATCAAAGGGAAAAATATCACGATCACCGGGTCGGGCTACATCGACCTGAAATGTGGTGGCAGTTTCATTTCGATCACGCCCGGTGCCATCTACATCAAGGGCCCGCTGGTAAACATCAATTCTGGTGGCTCGGCGGAGAGCGCGAATGATCCACCGGCAGTGGTCCTCGCCGACCCGAAGCTGCCAGCTATTGCGCTGACCAGCGTGGGCGGTGAAAAATCCCCACCGCCGCAAAAGCGGACCAAGCCAAAGGCCTACAGTGGACAGGCGAGCGCATTCAAGGTCGCCGCGGGCGGCGGCGGTCCGTTCGTAGAGGAGTGTGAGTGCTGAGGGGCCGTCCTTCTCGGATTGGTGCATCGGCGGTACGATGATAGGAAGAGCTCTCCGTCGCAAGATGGATTGGTGACCAACAGGCATCCATGAACCTATGACTCCCGAATCCGTACGTTCGAAGTTGTGGCGCGAGAGCGTGGACAAGCATCTCTATGTCATCCTCGATGGTGCCCAGAACGAAACCCTGCTCGACGTTTTCGACGACACCGAAGGCGTCGAATACGAGTGCCTGTTTACCGAGAAGCTCGAACCCGACATGGCAGAGGTGGCGCCTTACCTGGTCGAGTTGAAAGAGGGGGCGCCGTTCACCAAGTGGCTGCTCGACCAGGGCTGGGCGCAAAACTGGGGCATTTTCGTGATCAGCGAGAGTGATCTGGCGGAAGCCTGGCGGCACCTGCGACAACATACGCGTGTCTTCGGGCCGGATCGCCGCCGTTTGTACTTTCGCTTTTACGACCCACGTGTGCTCAATTCGTTTCTGCCGACGTGTGATGGACGGCAGCTTGCCGATTTCTTCGGTCGGGTCGAACTTTTCATCGCCGAGCAAGAAGGCGGCGGTGGGGCGCTGGCCTATTCAATTGCCGACGGGAAGTTGGTCACCGAGGTCGTCGAAGGTGCTTGAACGTCGGCCGATCGCGGTCGATGAAATTTCAGGGGAGCGGGCATGACCAGCGGAATCAACATGAGTTTCGAGTTCGGCGGGGCAAAGCGCGATCGCGCCGCGCCTGAACCGATCGAGTCAGGACAGCTTTTTCGCGTTTTGGTGCTCGGTGATTTTTCAGGGCGTGCGTCGCGTCGGCACGAACAGCCTGCAGCGCCGATTTTTGCGCCTGCCACGGTTGACCTCGATCGATTCGACGCTGTCTTGCAGGGCCTGACTGTCTCGCTCGACTTGCGCCTGCCCCAGTCGCCGGATGTGCCGGTACGGGTTGGCTTCAGCAGTCTCGACGACTTCGAACCCGACGCCTTGTTTGCACGACTTCCGCTGTTCGCCAAGTTGCGCGAACTGCGCAAACGGCTCGCCGATTCCGCCACCTTTGAACAGGCCGCGGCCGAGATGCGTGCCGATGATGCGGCCGCGGCGTCGAGTGGTGTCGCCGCAGCGCCAGAAGGGCCGCGGGCGCTCGAAGACGACGCCGCCACCTTGCAGCGATTGTTGGGTTCGGCTCCCACCTCGGCTGCTTCGGTGCCGCAACGACCATCAGGCAGCGTCGACGCGGCTGTCGACCGATTGCTGCGCAGCGTGGTTGCGCCCTTTGTCGTGCCAGCCACCTCGCATTTGCAGCAGCCGATGATCGAATCGGTCGACCGTGCCATCAGCGAAACCATGTGCGGTATCCTTCGCGATCCGAACTGGCGGGCTCTGGAGGGCAATTGGCGCGCGCTCGATCAATTCATTCGTACCGTCGAGATGGACGGCCAGGTGCTGCTCGAACTCGTCGATGCAAGCGCAGCCGATGTGCTCGCCAGCCTTGCCGCTGCAGAAGGCGACGCGTCCCGCACGCTGTTGGCGAAGAAGCTGGCGGCACGTCGCTTGCACGAGGGGCAGGAAGAAGGCTACGCGGTGCTGGTCGCGATGTACGAGTTCGGGCCCAGTGCGGCCGAGCTGGCGCTGCTTGCCGGTCTTGGCGCGCTGGCGGCCGGGGAGGGCGCGGTCTTGATCGGCGCTGCCGCGGTCGAGCTGGCGCTGATCGACGCGCCGGATGCGTGGGACGGCGCGGTTTCGATGACTGCCGACGCGCAGGCGCAGGCTCGTTGGCATGCCATGAGATCGAGCTGGGTCGCACCGCACATAGGACTGGTCTGGCCGAATGTGATGGCCAGGCTGCCCTACGGCGCCAAGACCCAGCCGGTGGCGTCTTTCACATTTGAAGAACTCGGGTCCACCGCATCGGGATCGGAGTTGCCGTGGCGTTGCGCTGGACTCGATCTGGCGTCGTTGCTGGCCCGCACGTTCACCGAATTCGGCTGGGACATGCAGTCCAATCTGGCGGTTGAACTCGATGATCTGCCGGCCTTCGTCGACGATCGTGGCGACAGTCCGCATTTACAGGCAGTGGCCGAGTTGTACATGAGCGAGCGCCAAGCCCAAGCCATCGCTGCTGCCGGAATCATGCCGCTGATCAGTCATCGCACTTTGCCGCATGCGCGGCTTGCCACCTGGCGCAGCATCGGTTCTGAGGAGCCCGGGCTGAAGGCGCGCTGGCAGGCCTGATTGCGCGCCAAACGCAGCGCAGTGGCGGGTCCGCGCTGGCGAATCTTTGGCGCAATCAGTCCGTTGGCGGGGCTTGGATGGCGCGCATCCCGGTGTTAGAGTGACTCGCTAAGCTTTGAATTCCTGCCGAGCGGCGCTTGGCGGGTTCCACTGGTCCAAACCAGGTCATCGACAACAAGCATGAGCAGAAATCGCGTCATTTGGTCCGAGGGTCTGTTTTTGCGGCCGCAGCATTTCCAGCAGATGGAACGCTCGGTCGAAATGCTGGTCCAGGCACGCACTGCGGGCATGTTGGCGCATCCCTGGGGCTTCAGCCGATTGGTGTTGGATGACGAGGCCTTGAAGATCGGCCGCGTCTCGATCAAGGAAGCTCAAGGGGTACTTCCCGATGGCACGCCGTTCGCCATTCCGCAAGAGTATCCGGCGCCGCCGCCGCTCGAGGTTCCGACTGATCTGAAGGACGCCTTCATTTACCTGGCGCTGCCGGCGTGGCGCTCCGGAATGCCCGAGTTTGCGGTCGAGTCCAGCAGCCAGTCCGTGCTTGCCCGCTACGTTGGTGCCGATCAGGAGGTCGCCGATGCGATCCTGGGATCTCAAGAGGCCGCCGAAATGCGCCTCGGCAGGCTCAACCTGCGGTATGCGGTCGAAGGCGACCCGCGCGACGCGTTCTGCACCATGGGTCTGACCCGGGTCGTCGAGCGCCGCAGCACCGGCGCTGTCGTCCTCGACGAGGCCTACATCCCGCCGATGCTCGAGTGCACGGCGAATCGGCACTTGCGCGATTTTCTCGAAGAAGCGCGCAACCTGGTTCGCCATCGGGCCACGGCGCTGGCGGGCAGGCTCAACCAATCGACCCAGAAAGGCGTTGGCGAAATCTCCGAGTTCTTGATGCTGCAGATCGCCAATCGCTTCGATCCCTTGCTGGCTCACCTGGCCCGGCGTGAAACGCTGCACCCAGAGGCCTTGTATACCGAGCTGCTGCAACTCGCCGGCGAGATGGCAACCTTTTCGGCGCGGCGAAAGCGTCGTGCCACCGACTACGCGGCCTATCGACACGACGACTTGCGCGGCAGTTTCGAACCGCTGATGGTCGACATCCGCGATCTGTTGACCGAGGTCATCAATCCGAACGCCATCAACATCCCATTGCAGGAACGTGCCAAAGGCCTTTACACGGGCATGATCCCCGATCTCGAGTTGGTACGAACTGCGTCCTTCATCATGGTGGTCAACGCACAGCTCAACAGCGAAGCGCTGCGCCAGCGCCTGCCGCGTGAAGTGAAGATCGGGCCAGCCGAGAAGATCCGCGACATGGTGATGTCACATCTGCCTGGCATTACGGTGCAGCCGTTGCCGATGGCGCCGCCCAGCTTGCCGTTCTACGCCGGCTACACCTATTTCGAGCTGGACCGGCGCAGCGAGTTCTGGAAGCCGCTCGAGGTCGGCAAACTGCTGGCCTTGCACATCGCCGGCGATTTTCCAGGACTGCACATGGAATTGTGGGCGTTGCGCGCCGACTCTCGCTGAGGCTGACGAACAATGGCAGATCCACTTTTTCCAGATCCCGATGCTGAATCGACGATCATGATTCCGCGGCCTGGCGGTCGTCGCTCCTCCGCTCAGCCCGCTCCCGCACCGTTCCAGACGGTGCAACCGGAGTCGATGACCGCTGGCGAGGTGCCGCTGGTCGGCGTCAATCCGCTGGTCGCCAGCGGCTCGGTTCTGTTGAGTGTCGTCCCCACCATTCGACGCACGCTGTCGCACCAGAACCCGGCAGCATTGCGTGAATACCTGTTGCGCGCGATGGCCGAATTCGAGGCCTCTGCGCGGCGCGCCAATTGCACCCCGGAACATATTCTGATCGGGCGTTACGCCCTGTGCACGATGATTGACGAGACCGTCATGGTCATGCCATGGGGATCCAGTTCATCGTGGTCGCGCGAGAGCCTGCTGGTCACCTTGCACAAAGAGGGCTTCGGCGGCGAGAAATTCTTCATGTTGCTGGACAAAGCGCTCGAGGATTCGCGCCGCAATCTCGACCTGATCGAATTGATGTACGCCTGCCTGGCGCTGGGGTTCGAAGGGCGATACCGCGTGATCGACAACGGCCGCTCGCAGCTGGAAGCGCTGCGCGACCGCGTTTACAACGTCATTCGCCGTGAACGTGGCGAATTCGACCGCGATCTTTCGCCGCATTGGCTGGGCTTGAAAAAATCTGCCAAGCCGCTGGTTCGCCGGATTCCGCCATGGATCATCCTGGCGCTGCTCGGCCTGTTCGTCTTCGTTTTCTATTTTGTCTATGTCGTGTTGCTGGCGCGCTCGTCCGATCCGGTGTTCGCCAGCGTCGCGTCGATCCGGGCCGACCCTGGCAACATGCAGCGGGCCAACTCCGGGCCGCTGGAGGCGCCGCCCCCATTCGTGCCGCGGCTACGCCCGCTGCTGCTGACCGAGATCCAGCAAGGCCTGCTCGAGGTGTTCGAAGATGCGCGCGAGGCCAAGGTCGTGCTGCGCGGCGACAGCATCTACAAGAGTGGCAGTGCGGACCCGGATCCCAAGCTGATGCCCGTGCTCGACCGGATCGGCGACGAGATGAACAAGGTGCCCGGCTTCATCACGGTGACCGGCCACACCGACAACGTGCCTGGCGGCAGCCTGCGCTTCCCTTCGAACTTCGAGCTGTCGGTGGGCCGCGCGAAGGGAATTGCCGAGCGGCTGTTGCTGACTGTCAAGGATCCGGCGCGGATGAAGGTCGAGGGCGTGGCCGATTCCAAACCGCTGGTTCCCAATACCACTCCCGAAGGTCGCTCGCGCAACCGACGGGTCGAGATCTTCTTGCGCAAACCTGCGTAATCCAGTTTCAGGACGCCGTCGATGTGGGCTAAGTTGAAGCGCTTTTTCACCAATCGCTGGGTGTTGTCGACGATTGGCCTGTTGATCCTGGCATTGCTGATCTGGTTTGCCGGCGATGCCATTGCGTTCTATGAATTCCGTCCGTTGGCGTCAGCCTTTGCCCGGATCGGTCTGATTCTGTTCATCATCTTCTGTTTTGCTGCCTGGGAGGGCATCAAGTATCTCCGTGCCTGGCGTGCCAACAAGCGCATGCTCAATGCGATCAGCGGCGCCGAGGCCGACACTGCCGCGTTGTCGCACCGCGAGGTGGCTGAACTCAAGCAGCGCTTCGATCAGGCGATGGGCGTCTTGCGAAAGGCGCGTTTCGACGACAAATCGGGCGGCGGACGCAACTACCTGTACCAGTTGCCCTGGTACATGTTCATCGGCGCGCCGGGTTCGGGCAAGACCACGGCGCTGATCAACTCGGGGCTGAAATTTCCGCTGGCCGAAACACTCGGCAAGGACGCGGTCAAGGG
>JBBRID010000251.1:0-6129 GCA_038221635.1 Burkholderiales bacterium | reverse complement strand
GAAGCCGCCGCACGTCTCATTGCGCTCGTTCTCATCTCCGACGGGCATGTGTGCCGATCCGAACTGGATGCCCTCGACCAGTTGGAGGCTGCGCGTGAACTCGGCCTGCAGCCCGATGCCATGCCGGGAATCGTCCAGACGCTTTGTGAAGACCTGCTGCTCGGTTCATACGCCAGTGGCTCGCGTCTGGCGAACGTTGACGACGGCGCTCTGGCTTCCCTGATGGCCGAGGTGACCGATCCGGTGCTTCGGGGCAGGGTGTTGCGCCTGGCCGTCGCGGTCGCCAACGCGGACCGCCATCTCGCCGATGGCGAAGTGCTTGTGCTCGAGGCCGCTCGTCGCCATTGGCCTGGCGCTGAAGCTGCAGCCGCGTGCGACCGAACGCCGGCTGCAAGGCAGGCCGCGTGAGGCGCCCTCATCAAGTTCGCACTGCGGCCAGCACCTGCATCACCAAGGGGTGATGCTGCCCTCGGCGCGACCGAATGGCGTGAATCTCTTCCGACACGTCTTCGCAGCGGCCGAGCAGCCGCAATCCGCGCATCATTGCCACGTCTGAGGCGCCGAGCTGGCTCACCGGGAATACGCCGAGCCCACGCGCCGCAAAGACAGCCAATAAGGCACTGTCTTCGAACTCGCCCACGATACGTGGACGCAGGCCCTGTGCTTCGAACCAGCGATCGAGCTTGAACCGCAGTGCCGAGTGCCCGGTGGGCAGGAGCACGGGCAGGCAATCCAGTGATTGAGGGAACCCCGCCACCTCGGCTGTGCGGACGATTGCCGTGGGGCCGTACCACTCCACTGGCGACTGGACCACGCGCTCACTGGTCAGCCGCAGGTTCGGATTGCTGGGCGCGGCCTGCCCGGCCAGCACCAGATCCAGGCGGTGCAATGCCAGTTCGGCCAGCAATTGCTCGAACTCGCCCTCGTGACACAGCAACCGCAGCGAGGGTGTGGCCAGTATGGGCTCGAGCAATGCGTGCGCCGCCAGCTTGGAGATGCCGTCCGAGAAGCCGACTGCCAAGCGTGCCAGCTTGCCACTGGCCGCCTCCCGCACCTCTTCCGGGATCGCCTGCCCGATCTGGAAGACCTCCTCGGCCCGTGCGAAAGCTGCTTGACCCGCCTCGGTCAGCGCAACGCCCCGGCCTGCGGGCTTGAGCAGCTGGTACCCCAGCGTCTTCTCCAGTTCGCGCACCTGGGCGCTGATGGTCTGGACGGCCATGTCGAGCCGCCCGGCCGCCCGTGCGGAACCGCAGCTCGAAATGTCATGCCGTCCTGCTCAGCCTTCGATGGGTCTGCCGAACAACTGATGGTGCGCCGCTTCGCTGATAGCGACGACGGCCGGATGGGTCAGTCGACGTTGGGCGGTGATGGCATAAAGCTGTTCGCGCACGGTCACGATGACACCGAGCGCGTTCACCCCGTACTGTGAGGAGACGTAAGCGGCAATCGCCGTCGGTGCGATGAAAACTCCAGTGCCGGCTTGCCCAAAGGCTTTCAGCAAGGCGCTGTCGTCAAACTCGCCGACGACCTGCGGCCGGATGCGTTGCTCATCGAACCACTGCATCAGCCGCGGTCGCATCGCGACCGCTGCCCCCGGCAGCAGGAACGGCGCCTTGTCGAGACACGCCGGGAAGCTCCCCTTCAGCGTCGCCGCCAGACTTGGTGCAGCGAAGACCGACATGTCGCTTTCGCCCAGAAAATGGTTGTACGCGCGAACATTCACGTTGGCCGGCATTACACAGTCGGCGATGACCATGTCCAAGCGGTGTAGGGCCAGTTCGGCCAGCAATGAATCGAGCGGCCCTTCACGGCAAACCAGCTGTACCCGTTCTTCGATGCGCAACGCTGGTTCCACCAATCGGAATGCCACTGATTTTGGCACCACGTCGGCGATGCCCACCTTGAACACGAGGGCAGGTTGTGTCTGTGGGTCGCGCAACATGCCGGCCAGCTCGTCGCCGAGCGTGAAGATCTCATCGGCATAACTGAGCGTGCGCCGCCCCGTCTCGGTCAACTCGAGGTTGCGCCCTGCACGACGGAACAGCTGCACCCCGAGCGCTTCCTCCAGCGTGGTCAATTGCCCGCTGATCGACTGCGGTGACAAGTGCAGTTGCTCGGCGGCTCGCACGATGGTGCCGGCCCTGGCCACTGTCCAGAAGTAGCGCAGGTGTTTGAAGTTGATTGCAATCATGGCAACGCCTTACATCCAAAACTTCGATTTATTATGAAACTATATTCGTCTTGTTCGATGAATTGTTCTCCACCATACTGCGATCGTCGTTCTGCCCAGGCGCAGGCACGAACATTTTTTCGATTGAAACCATCATGCGGTCAAACACTGAACTGGATACGATATGAAGCCCGTCTCTGAACTGCTCAAACGTCGGCCGTCAGCGGCTTGGACCATCGATCCCGAGAAGTCAGTCTTCGACGCGCTTCACCTGTTGGCGAGGCACGACATCGGGGCGCTGATGGTGATGGAGCAGGGCAAGCTTGCGGGCATCGTTTCCGAGCGCGACTACACGCGCAAGATCGCGCTGTGGGGTCGCAAATCGAACGAAGTGAAGGTCGCCGAGATCATGACGCGCAACGTTGTCGTCGTCGCGCCGAGCACTCGCTCCAGCGAGTGCATGACGTTGATGAGCCAGAACAAGATCCGCCATCTGCCGGTGCTGGAAGGTGAGACGGTTCTGGGCATGATCTCGATGCGCGACATCGTCGATGACATCATCAGCGATCACGAGTCCACTATCGAGCAGCTTCGAAGCTACATACACGGCTGAACCTCGCCCAGTGGGGCCCTTGGCCTGCGGCTCGCCGTACAGCAGCGGATCTTGACGCAAGGCGCGATTTCAAGTGCCAACGATGTGCATGGTTTGTTCCATCGCAGTGGAATTGAACGACAGCTATCTGGAAACGAAAAGCTTCAGCCGCTCGCGCCCCTGCCGCATGTGCGAGGTAGCCGCGGGCTGGGCCGGCATCGCGCGCATGCCTATTGCTCGAGAGATGCCGAACGGCTATGGCAATGTCATGTATTCCTTACAGTTAGGGCCCGCCTTGGAATCGCCAAATCGGCCCGCTTGGATCAAAATACCGCTGTGCGCGCCGTCTCCGACCCGAACCCTCCTTCCCGTTGTTCCGCCTCCGCGGCCACGCGGTCAAGGGGTCTCCTGTCGTCGTTCGCAGCCGTGCTGGGCGCGATCGCGCTGGCCTGGCTGTGCAGCGCAGCGAACCTGCTGCCTCAGGGTTTGCCGTCGCTGGAAAACCGACCCGACATCGGTTGGATAGCGGTTGCAGCCGACGCCCGGGTGGCGAGCCCCAGACTCGGCATCGAAGCGCTTGTCGCCGGCATTGGCGCCCAACTCGCCTCGGTGCCTCTGCCCGATACCCCCAGCCTGGGTGGCGACCTCAAGCTGCTCGAAGACGGTCAAAGCGTCGAGTGGCTGCCCCGCACTCCGCCGTCCCGACAAGTGCTTGCCGGTGAACAGCACGGTCAACACCCGGTCTCTGATGCCTTCGCATCGGCCGACCCGCTGCCCTACGAACGCCCTCCGTCCCTGAGCGCCTGAGACCCGATTTATTCGGGACCCAGCAACCCCAGCGCCCGCGCCGGGGTTTTTCACCTTAGGTCAGACGAGGCATCCATGGACAGTTTTCGCCCGCTCGGCTGGTGCATCGACTCGCTCGATTCGCCCGCCAAGACCCTCCTGCACGGCGTACCCGACGCCGTTCGCGCCACCCGCTACCCATTTCGCCTGCTGCGCTACTGGTTCGTCCACGAGCTGCTGGTCGAAGAAGGGCGGCGCCGCGCCTGCCAATCGTTGCATGTCGCCGAAATCGGCATCGACGCGGGCCAGATGCTCAGCTTCTCGAGCCGCGCGCTCGACGCGAGCCAGCAGCCACGGCCCTGGCAGCGATGGCACGGCCTGGACTGCAGTCCGCAAACCGAGCAATTGCGCGGGCTGGGCTACGACGCAGTGACCCAGCTCGACCTGGAAGACCCCCACCAGATGGCGCAGCAACCGCGCGAGGCGCACGATGCCATCATCCTGCTGCACGTCGTCGAGCACCTGCACGATCCGGCGCGGGCGCTGGAACAGGTCTCAGGCTGGCTGAAGCCAGGCGGCGTAATCATCGGCGGCGCGCCAGGCACACCGGAATTCGCCCGCGAGCGCTGGCAACGGCGGCTGCGCCGCACAGCACGACCGCGCGGCCACGTCAGCGTGCTTTCGGCCGACCTGGTACGCCGCTGGGGAACGCAGTTCGGGCTCGAGACCGAGCTGCTCAACGGCGCTTTCTTCATGCGCAAGAAAGGCTTCGCGCTCGAGAACCATGCCTGGTGGCTGAAAGCCAACCCGGCCTTCGGCGCGCTGTTCCCGGGCTGGCCAGGCGAGCTTTACTGGTCCTGGCGCAAACCAGGTCTACCGGCGGAGGCTTGATGCATTCGATGCCCTAATTTTTTGGGCGGCACCCTTTGCAGGGCATTAGGAAATTCACACGCACTTTTTTCTCCCAAAGGCCCCCCGGCAATGCTCTTAAACACCCACTGATGCGGTCCTTGGGTTCGGCAACGGCCTGTTGAGGGTCGATCGCAGCCCAAAAGGGCTTCATCCGTGGCGACCGTCTCCGGGTTTGCCCGGTCGATCGGGCGCCAAGCCTCGGCTCTGAGAAGCTCTGGCGCAGCCGATCACTGCGGCCCTGGGCACCGGGCCGCCGGAAACGTGTTGGCTGGAGGGTCTCCTCCAGCGTGATGAGTTGGCCACTGATCGACTGCGGCGACAAGTGAAGTTGCTCGCTGGCCCGCGCAATGCTCCCCGCTTTGGCCACCATCCAGAAGTAGCGCAGGTGCTTGAAGTTGAGCGCCGTCATGGTGCAAGTCTGACATCCAAAAAGTCGATCTACGGGCTCACTATATTCGACTTGTTCGATGTGCGCGTCCGACTCACACTGCTGGGCATCAGCCACTCCCTTTGGGACAGACGATGCAGATCGACGTTCAGGCACTCGGCTTCGAACTCACACCCGCCTTGCGCTCGCACGCCGTGCGCCGCTTGCACTTCGCGCTCGGCCGCTCCGACGCGCAGGTGTCTCGGCTCTCGGTACGCCTGTCTGACCTGAACGGTCCGCGCGGCGGCGAGGACAAGCGCTGCCAGGTGCGCGTCACGTTGACGGACGCGCCGGAGGTCGTCATCGAAGACACTGAGGCTGACCTCTATGTCGCCCTCGACCGCGCCGCCGATCGGGCCGGCCGGACAGTGGCGCGTCGACTCGAGCGGTCCCGCGATCAACGCCACGGTCCGCGTCCGTCGCCCGCTATCGACGAAGCCTCCGACGCCCCGTGACCCTGATTCCAGCCCGCTGACCCCAAGGAGGAAGCATGAACACGAGCCATCCGCTACCCTTCCTCATCGGCACAGGGCCCGCCACCCTCGCCGGCAACAAGGTGATCCGCAACACCTACCGGCTGCTGTCGATGACGCTGCTGTTCTCTGCGGCCGTTGCCGGTCTGGGCTTGGCGTGGAAGCTGATGCCCAACGGCGGCCAGACGGTGATGGCGGCGCTGGGAGCCACCGCCGCGATCTTCGTCGGCCTGTCGGCCTGCGCGCTGACGACCCGCAAGGACTTCAGCTTCATGGGCGGCTTCCTGATGGTTGGCATCCTGACCGCCTTCCTGGCTCGGTTGGGCGCGATCTTCTTTCAGATGCCCGCACTGTCGTTGGCCGTCTCGGCGATGTTCGTGCTGCTGATGTCCGGGTTGATCCTGTACGAGACCAGCAACATCATCCGCGGCGGCGAAACCAACTACGTGATGGCCACCGTCACGCTGTTCGTCGCCATCTTCAACCTGTTCACCAGCCTGCTGCAGTTGCTGGGCTTCATGAACAGCGACGACTGACGTCGACGCGCCACTGCCACCGGAACACTCAACGTGCAAGATATCGCTTTTGCCACCGGCCCCATGTGGGCTGGATTCATCGCCTTCGTGGTGGCCATGCTGGCCCTCGACCTGTTCGTGCTCGGCGGCAACAAGGCGCACCGCGTCTCGGTCAAGGAGGCCGGCGCCTGGGTGGCCACCTGGGTCACGCTGGCGCTGTCCTTCGGCGCCCTGCTGTGGTGGTACCTGGACGG
>JBBRID010000250.1:0-6167 GCA_038221635.1 Burkholderiales bacterium | reverse complement strand
AACTCGAGGCGGCGCCGAACTTCTTCATTCATTGTCAGATCCGATCGTTGCGATGTGGCCGGAACGTGCTTGGTAACCTTTAGGCGAGACAAATTGTCTCACCTCGTTATAGAAAAATTTGGTAATCTTTCCGCCAAGGTGACGAAAATATCCGGACCTTGTCAGCCGACGCTGTTTGAAGACCGGCGCTCATGACCGCAAAGCGCTATCAACCGAGAGCAGGCGGCCTAAACAGGCGCACTGCTCGCGCTCATGAGGACCAGCGCCGGTCCCTTTCGGACCAGGAAGTCGTGGAAACCAGCAGTCAACTGGTGTGCTATACTCGGCCGTCAGAGAGGCCGCGTTCGCAAAACATCGCGGTAGCCGACCAAGTTTAGCCGCGAGGATCGCGGGCGTGGCCCGCAATGCCATCGGGATCTACAGCGCCGCCGCGTCTATGGCTGTCAGTGTGTGCAACAGGACATTGGCGCCATTGGCGCAGTCGCTCCAAGCGGAAAGCTCCTTGGGGGAATGGCTGATGCCGTCGACAGAGGGAATGAATATCATTCCCATAGGGCCGAGTGTTGCCAGCACCTGGGCATCGTGCCCGGCGCCGCTCGGCAGATGCATCGAGGCCAGTCCAAGAAGCCGCGCCGACGCTTCGATCCTTGCCTGGACTTCGGGGTCGGCCAACGCCTCGCGTATCTGTTCGCGGGAACGAAAGCCGATGCTGGTGCCAGTAGCAGCCGCGATGCGTTCAGCCTCTGCTTGTACGGCCTGTCCCAGTGCCTTGACCTTGACGCCTGACAGGTCGCGCAGTTCGACGGTGAGCTCGGCACGACCCGGGACGACGTTGGGGGCATTGGGGAAGACCGCCAGTTGCCCGACGGTGCCGACCTGACGTCCCGGCTCGGCTTTGACAATCGTATCGACGGCTTCGATCAACCGCGCTGCCGCGATCAGGGCGTTGCGGCGATCGGCCATCGGCGTGGTGCCGGCGTGGTTGGCAAAGCCTGTGATGGTGACATCCCATTGGTCGATGGCGACGATGCCGTCGACCACGCCAATCGGGATGCGAGCCTTGTCGAGGATGCCGCCCTGTTCAATGTGCAGTTCGAGATAGGCATGGATAGAACCCGCCGGCCGCGCCGCCTGCGCCAGACGATCCGGATCGCCGCCAATCCGCTTCAGTCCATCACGCAGCTTGATGCCGTAGTAGAGATTGTCGAGCGCGGCAGGTTCGAGCAGACCGGCAAAGGCCGTGCTGCCGACAGTACCGCCTTCCTCGTTCGACCAGATCGCCATTTCAATCGGGTGGCGCGTCTTGATCCTTTGGTCGTCGAGAGTCCGCAAGACTTCAAGCGCGCCCATCGAACCGACATCACCATCGAAATTGCCGCCAGCCCGGACGCTGTCGATATGCGAACCGATGATGATCGGCTTGGCGCCCTTCTGGGTGCCGGCCCGCCGGCCGATGATGTTACCGGCAGGATCGATGACCGGGTTCAGTCCGCTTTCGCGCATCAGGCCCATGACATAGGCGCGGCCGCCGATGTCGGCGTCAGAATAGGCCGTGCGGCTCACCCCGCCGGCAAAGCTGCCGCCCTCAGGACGGCCGAACTTGCTGAGGCCCTCAAGCGTCGCCCGCAAGCGCTCGCCGTTTACGCGCAACGTTCCCGATGTCGCTGCGGCGGCCGGAAGCGCTGCAGCGGCGGCCGATGCTACGATCAACCGCCGACGATTTATATCTTTTGGCATGTTCCGGCTCCCCTTGTGATTGCACTGGTTCGCCTGTCGGCCACGGCCCGTCAACAGGACACCGCACGGCGCGGCGATACAAAGAACGCGGCTACTCTGACGCGCTAGCTGCCTCGTCGTTATCGATGCCTAGCCGTGTGCTAACGGCTTGGTGTTGCGCGAGTGGTCGATGATGCTCCCCCTGCGAAAATAATTGCAGTCGTGTCCGGCGAGCAACCTAGAGTTCAAGCTGGGCGCGCATGGCGATACTTTGAAACCGCTGCCGCCCGGCGAGACCGGTCCATTGACCGTTGCCATGTTGGTACTGCAACTGAAGAGCAAAGCGTTGCACCGGCCACCAGGCGACACCAAGAGACCAGATCCGCTGGCTGCCACCGCGGATGTCGCGATCGTTCAAGTCGAGCGTGGAGAAGCGCGCACCCGCTTCCACCGCACCCCATTGTCCGGCAGCGGGATTGAAGCTCGCATCCAGCACAGGTGGCGCGTCCCAGGTCGCATTTTCCGCATCATATGACCGCGATCGGCCGACCAGCACGCGGGACAATTGTGCATACCAACCCGAAAAGCGCCGGCCCCCATTTATCTGGTCGATCCCGATACGATAGATTTCGCCCGGCGCTTGCCATTTTCGCCACGATAGCGCCGCTTCCAGGCCCGCGGCATGGCCACTGGTTGCGGTCAGATAACCGGTGGCAATCGCGAGATCGTTGGTGCCCAGCGACAACTCTGGCGTGCCAGTGAAGGAAAAGCCACGGTTCAGGCCCTCTTCATTGCCGCGCGCGGGCCGGAACGACGCTGCAAGCGACACGCCTGTATGGATCGTCAGCTCACTCGACCGTATGGCAAGGCCCGCCGCGCGCACGGCCGCGCGCGTTCTGAACCATCATAGCCCGGCCCTGCCTGCCCGCCTGTCAGTGCCACGGACACAAACCATCGGTCGCCGTCGGCCCGCGCCTGAACCGCCATGCGGGCCGTGTCGGTGGTGATTTGTTTGGCAACATCGACGACCGCGCTACGCTCCAGAAAGAGCAAAGCCTGCGCCGACCGGTCCAGTTGCAGCGAGAAGTTGGGCTCGAAAGCCCCTGCACGCACGGTTACGCCATCCAGCCCTGTCCAGGCCATGCTGGCTTCATAGATGCGGCTTTGCCGACCCGGCCGGCCACCAAAATCCCATTCCAGCGTATATGCAAAGTCGGAGGGGAGATTGCCCGTCAAGCCGAAACGCGCCCGACGGAAATTGGCGCCGACACCCGATACCTCGCCGGTCCCGCTGGCGAACGATCTACCGGTGTCGAGCTGCAGCAAAGCGGTGGGCTTGACAGTGCATCCGTCGCGTCGCGCCTCGGCACTCGCGTTCTGGGCGTGACATTGCACTGGCTTGATCAGAACACAGGCTGCTGCCAAAGTTGCAACTCGAAGGAAGGCGTGTCTCGCAGAGCGGAACGTGGCGTAGTACCTGTCGCCAGCATGTCTGGCTTCAGAATTCAGCAAGCCCGGGTTTCTTCTGGTCTGCGCAGCGGCCCGGTGAGTCGATCGCGATCGGTCCTCGATCGGCCTGCAAAAACAGCTGGTGTTCGTAAACATCGATAATGGCATGATGCTCGCGAAGGACATCCTGACCGAGGATGCCGTCGAGCTCTGCGGTTTTGCCGAGCACGCCGGGCATCATCGACAGGGTGGCCAGATCGGTTGTTGCAATCCGGCCCAGACGAATGGGCATGCCGCCGATTGTCAGGCTTTTAACCCGAACCAACCGGGCGCGTCCCACGCCCCCAAGACCGGCAACGCCGACAGGAATGCCTTGATCTGATAGCCCATGCCGTTCGGCAAGCGGCGCGTGCAGCGCGGTCATGTTTGCGCCGGTATCGACCAGAAACGTCGCTGGCACACCATTGAGAATAACCTGCGCCTTGTGATGACCGGTGGGCAACCGATCCATGCGGATCGCCGTATAGCCCAGTTCACAGAGCGCCTGGCCAACCGGCCCCTCGGCACGGCTGCTCGGCCCGGTCGCAACCTGCGGCGCGGCGTCGGATCCGCAGCCAGCCAGAACGACGAAACACACCGCCGTGAACAGGCGCGTCGCACATCGACGCCTGCGCCCGCCACCCGCTTCACCGTGCATCGAGTGGAACATAGGCCTCGGACGCCTTCGACAAACGCGATTCGGCTTTCGTTGCGGTCACCTGAAGCGACGCACACCGCGCTTTGCTTGTGGCGCACAGAACTTGCGGGGCGCACTTCGCAATCGAGAGACGCACAGCAATCTCCTGCTCCTGTAACGCACCTTTCAACTTGCTCGTCCGACGAAGCGTTCCACGGCACAGTGTCGCTTTCCCCATGGGTGGCCTATGCCGGCGCAAAATGGCGGAAACGGGCAACCCAAGCCCCACCGCCGGTCCAGCGAACGCCGCTCAACAACGAGAGCAGCACAATCGCGGACGAAAGCATCGACGTTACCAACGAGCGGGCGTTTGCAGGCTTTTCATTGCGCCACAGGCACCGGAACTTGCCGGCTCCACCGAGGGAGTCGACATGACGACGGGCAAAGGTATCAACCCCTTGCGTCTTCTTTCATGCGCACGCGGTCAGACGTTGCTGCCACGGCAGATGGCGGTCATCTAGGCTGATGAGATTCTCCTGCTCGATCAGTATTGCGCGCGACTGGTAGCCCAGAAGCTGCTTGACCGGCATATCGATATTGCGAACGAGAATGGCGGTTTCTTCCGAGGAAAAGTCGGTCATGCCCCGTGCCCGTTCGGCGCCGGTTTCATCGTAAACGTGCAGAACGTCGCCCTTGCTGAAGCTGCCTTCAACCGAAACCACATCGTGCCGGTCAATCCCGCGCGCGCCGGCGGCAACGGCGTCGGCAGCCGTCGCGGAAACAACGATACTGCCGGCCATTTGCAACCGATCCGTTAGCCAGATCGCCCAGCTGTCAAGCGGTTCGGCATGGGCCACGCAGGTTGTGCATCGACGCTGCCCCTTCAACACCGAGGATATCGGGTTGTCGGCTTCGCCATTGGCGATGATTGTCGTGCAGCCAGCGTTCTGGGCCATGTTTGCCGCCTGCATCTTGGTCAGCATGCCGCCGGTGCCGAGGGCGCTGACGCCTTCGGTCACCGCCAGATATTGGCTGACGTCGTGGACTGTTTCAACGAGGACAGCGCCCGGCTCGGCAGGGTTGCGATCGTACAAACCATCGACGCCCGTCAGGATGACGAGGTGTTGCGCCTGAACCATTTGCGCGACCTTGGCGGCAAGCCTGTCATTGTCGCCAACCCGGATCTGCTCGGTGGTGACCGTGTCATTTTCGTTGATGATCGGAAGCACACCGGCAGCAAGCAGGCGATGCAACGTGTTCTTTGTGTTGAGAAAACGCGGATGATCTTCAAAATCGCCAAGCGTCACCAGCACCTGGGCAATGTTGACATCATGCTCATGCCCGATGTGCTTGTAGGCACCCAGTAGCAGCGGCATCCCGCAGGCGGCGGCGGCCTGCTTGTCACGCAGCCCGGCGGTGTCGGGGGTGACGCCGATCATCTTCTTCCCGAGCGCCACAGCGCCCGACGAACACAGCACGACTTCGTAACCTTCCGCCCGTAACAGGGCAATGTCTTCAATGACCCATTGAATGAATGACCAGCGAGGTGTCAGTAATGTCTTATTGGTCAATAGACTCGATCCAATCTTAATCACCACTCGTTTAATTTCAGTCACAGTCATACCTAACCAAAGAAATTCGGGATTTTTTCTGTGCCAATTTCTCGCTCGGAATCCGAGCGCAAAAATTGACATATTCGATTTCTGAATGTAAGGCCGGTTCATATAGACTGTTTATCGTGCTGGCAACCTCGCTGCGGTTGGTGTTAACTGCTTCAGCGTGCCAACCGCTCTGCATCCACGATGTCACCGCCGGATCGGCTGGGCCGCAGCGGTGTCGGTCGTGCGGGCGCGAGCAAGACCGGGATCGTCCGGCAAAAGGAGGCCTGGTTTGCGTATTGCGGTGATTGGACATGGCAAGATGGGGGCGGCGCTGCTGTCCCAGTGGCGGAATGTGCCGGGTCATTCGTTCTTCGTCATTGATCCCGCCTTTGCTGCAGGCGCCGAGCCGCCGCGCGGCCGCGGCGATGTGCACTTTCTGGCGGCGCGGCCGGCGGTCGCGGATTGCCAGTTCGATCTGCTGATCGTGGCGGTGAAACCGCAAATGATCGACGCCATCCTCTCCGCCTACCGACCTTGCCTGTCGGCGGATGGCTTCATTGCATCGGTCGCGGCGGGCTGCTCGATCGCACGCCTGCAATCGATCATCGGCGCCGTACCGGTGATCCGCATCATGCCCAATTTGCCCGCGGCGATCGGTGCGGGGGTTAGTGGGCTATGTGCCGACCGCTCGGCAACCGCGGCGCAGCGGGGCACCGTCGAGGCAT
>JBBRID010000249.1:0-6234 GCA_038221635.1 Burkholderiales bacterium | reverse complement strand
CAAGGATTTTTTTCCGCTGCAGAAAGAAACCACCCGCGAGCAGGTCAAGGCCAAATACCTGTTGGTCAAGCAGCACGACCGCGTGGGTCGAATGGCCGATACCCACGAGTACAGCAATGTGGCGTTTCCGCGCCACCGCTTCGATGATGAATTGATTGCCGAGTTGCGGCATTTCTGCCCGAGCCTGCTCGAAGATGAGGGCGACGACCTGGTGATTCGCCATGTCTACATCGAGCGGCGCATGATTCCACTCAACATCTATCTGCAGGAAGCGTCCGCTGAGCAGCTCGAAGCGGCCGTTGTCGAATACGGCAACGCGATCAAGGACCTCGTGGCAGCCAACATCTTCCCGGGCGACATGCTCTGGAAGAATTTCGGC
Source organism: Burkholderiales bacterium (assembly GCA_038221635.1). Classification (GTDB taxonomy): domain Bacteria; phylum Pseudomonadota; class Gammaproteobacteria; order Burkholderiales; family Burkholderiaceae_C; genus Ideonella_A. Next base: position 5,855 of record JBBRID010000249.1, on the reverse strand, counting down.
GTCACACGAAACGGCAAGATCGTTTTCTACGACTACGATGAGATCGAATACATCACCGACTGCAACTTCCGCCGCGTTCCACAGCCTCGCAACGAGGAGGAAGAAATGTCCGGCGAGGTCTGGTACAGCGTTGGCCCCAAAGATATCTTCCCAGAGACGTTCGAGCCATTTCTGCTTGGTAATCCACAGGTGCGCGCGGTCTTCATGAAACACCATGCCGACCTGCTCGATGCCGCTTTCTGGCAAAGTAACAAGGACCGGATCCTTGCCGGCCATGTTCACGACGTATTCCCCTACGACGGCGCACGGCGCTTTTGCAACCGTGCGACGTTGACGGATTGACCCCACGAAGGAGAGAGCCCCATGTCCGATCCCATCGTTATCGTTTCAGCGGCACGCACGCCGATCGGTGGTCTGCTCGGCGATTTTTCGTCGCTGGCCGCGCACCGTCTGGGCGCTGTAGCCATCAAGGCCGCGGTCGAGCGTGCCGGAGTTCCGGGAGATGCGATCAACGAGGTCTTGATGGGAAATTGCCTGATGGCCGGTCAGGGACAGGCACCGGCGCGGCAGGCGGCGCTCGGCGCCGGATTGCCGCAATCCGCTGGCGCGGTCACGTTGTCGAAGATGTGTGGCTCCGGCATGCGGGCGATGATGTTCGGACACGACATGCTGATCGCGGGCAGCGCCGATGCGGTGATTGCCGGCGGCATGGAAAGCATGACCAACGCACCGCACCTGAGCCAGATCCGCAAGGGCGTCAAATACGGGCTGGCCGCGTTCTACGACCACATGGCGCTCGATGGCCTGGAGGATGCCTACGAGCGGCTGCCGAACGGCAACGGCAAGGCGATGGGTGTTTTCGCTGAAGAGTGCGTCTCGAAATACCAGTTCAGCCGCGAGGCGATGGACCAGTTTGCGATCGCTTCCACCGAGCGCAGCAAGCAGGCCAACGAAGACGGCAGTTTCGATTGGGAAATGGCGCCGGTGACGGTGGCAGGCAAAGGCGGCGAAACCATCGTCAAGTTTGACGAACAACCGTACAAGGCCAGACTCGACAAGATCGCCGGGCTGAAGGCGGCGTTCATCAAGGACGGCAAGATCACGGCCGCCACCTCGTCGAGCATTTCCGACGGCGCCGCCGCCTTGTTGCTGATGCGCGAGTCGTCGGCCGTCATGCAGGGCTGCAAGCCGCTGGCGCGTATCGTCGGGCACGTCGTACATGCGCAGGCTCCCAACCTGTTTGCGACCGCGCCGATAGGCGCCATTGACAAGCTGCTTCGCAACATTGGCTGGAAGGCGAATGATGTCGATCTGTGGGAGGTCAACGAGGCGTTTGCCGCGGTGACGATGGCGGCAATGGCCGAATACAAGCTGCCACACGACATCGTCAACGTGCACGGAGGTGCCTGTGCGCTGGGACACCCGATCGGCGCCAGTGGGGCGCGCATTGTCGTCACGCTGCTCGGTGCACTGCGCCAGCGCGGCTTGAAGAAGGGCGTGGCTGCGCTGTGCATCGGCGGCGGCGAAGCGACCGCACTCGCCGTCGAGATGTTGTGAACGGCACATGAAGGCCCTGATCATCGGTGCCTCGCGCGGCATCGGCCTGGAGTTCGTCAGGCAGTATCTGTGCGACGGCGCTGAAGTGACCGCCACCGCACGTGATGAAACCGCGCTCGCACAATTGCGCCAGCTCGGCGCCCGCGCCATCGCGCTCGATGTCGTGAAAGCGTCGAGTGTGGCCGGCCTGGCCTGGCAGCTCGACGGCTCGGCTTTCGATGTCGTGGTGGTCTGTCCGGGCATCTACGGGCCACGCCAAGACGGCCTCGAACCCCCGACCGAGGTCGATTTCGACGCCGTGATGCACACCAACGTGCTCGGCGCAATGCGCGCGCTGTCGCAAATTGTCGATTGCCTGGCGCCCGAGGCGAAGCTGGCGGTGATTTCGTCGCGCATGGGGTCGATTGGCACTCGTTCCGCGGCCAATGGCTGGTTGTACCGTGCCTCCAAGGCGGCGCTGAATTCGGTCTTGAAGGATGCGTCGATTGCGCTGGCCGGCCGGGCTGTCTGCGTGGCGCTGCATCCGGGCTGGGTCCGCACCGACATGGGTGGCGAGCAGGCCGATCTCGATGTCGCCGACAGCGTCGGGGGAATGCGCCGATTGCTCGGAGCATTGACTGGCGACGACAATGGACGTTTCCTGAATCACGACGGCGCTGCAATCGACTGGTAGGCGGTAGGCGCGCGGCGCCCGCCACCTCGCAGACCAGGCTCCAGCCCTCCCACCTTGAACAGGCCATCGACATGTTGCTGAACGAAGACCAGCGTGCCGTGCAGGACGCGATCCGAAGCTACGTGCAGGACCGCATCGCGCCCAGCGCCGCACGCTGGGACAAGGAGCACCACTTCCCGCGCGATGAATTGCGGGGCTTGGCCGAATTGGGTTGTTATGGCGTTGCCGTGCCGACCGAACTGGGTGGCGCCGGGCTGGACTACCTGAACCTCGCGCTGATCATCGAGGAGATTGCGGCCGGCGATGGCGCGACATCCACGATCGTCAGCGTCAACAACTGCCCGGTCTGCTCGATCCTGATGGCCTGGGCCAATCCGGAGCAGCAGCAGGAGTGGCTGGTGCCGCTGGCCCGCGGCGACAAGCTCGGCGCCTTCTGCCTGACCGAACCGCATGTCGGATCGCAGGCCGATGGGCTGAAGACCAGTGCCCAGCGTGATGGCGACAGTTACGTGCTCAATGGCGTCAAGCAGTTCGTCACCAGCGGCAAGAATGCCGATCTGGCGATCGTGATGGCCGTCACCGACAGGACCGCCGGCAAGAAAGGCATCAGCGCCTTCGTCGTCCCGACTTCGACGCCGGGATACACCGTCGCGAGTCTGGAAAGCAAGATGGGCCAGCATGCCAGCGATACGGCGCAGATCCTGTTCGAGAACTGCCGCATTCCGGCGGTGAACCGGCTCGGCGATGAAGGGCAGGGGCTGAAGATCGCATTGTCCGGACTTGAAGGGGGGCGAATCGGCATTGCTGCGCAAAGCGTCGGCATGGCACGCGCAGCTTTCGAGGCGGCGCTGGCCTATGCCAAGGATCGGGAAAGCTTCGGCCAACCGATCTTCCAGCACCAGGCAGTTCAGTTCAGGCTGGGCGAGATGGCCACCCGCATCGAGGCGGCGCGTCAGTTGATCCATCACGCGGCGTCGCTGAAGGATGCCGGCCAGCCATGCCTGAAAGAGGCGGCAATGGCGAAACTGTTTGCCAGCGAGATGGCGGAGGTCGTATGCAGCGCCGCAATCCAGATCCACGGCGGTTACGGCTATGTCAGCGACTTCCCGGTCGAGCGCATTTACCGAGATGTCCGGGTCTGCCAGATCTACGAAGGGACCAGCGACGTCCAGAAGATCCTGATCGGCCGGGCGCTGGCATGAACATCATCATCCTCGGCGCCGGCCGAGTCGGGGAGAGCGTCGCCGAGAGTCTGGTCTCGGAGCGCAACGACATCACGGTCATCGACACCAACCCGCAACGTCTGGCCGCGTTGCAGGAGCGCCTCGACCTGCGCGGCATCACCGGCAACGGTATCCAGCCATCCGTGCTCCGCGAGGCCGGTGCCGCGGACGCCGACATGCTGATTGCCTGCGCGCCTTTGGACGAGACGAACCTGGTCTGCTGCAAGGTGGCGCACGACATTTTCAACGTGACGACCAAGATCGCCCGCATCCGCTCGGAAGAGTTTCCGAACGGCGGCGCGCTGATGGACAAGACCGGTTTTGCGGTCGATCAGGTGATCTGTCCGGAAGAATCGCTGACCAACTACATCCGCAAGCTGATCAGCTACCCCGAGGCGTTGCAGGTGCTCGAGTTTGCCCAGGGCAAGGTCAGTCTGATCGCAGTGCGGGCCGTCACCGGCGGGCCAATGGTCGGCCATGTGATCTCCGAGCTGCCGAAGCTGGTGCCCGATGTCGAGATGCGCTTCGTTGCCATCTACCGGAATGACGAGCTGGGCGTCGATCAGCAGGTGATCTGCAATGGAAGCACGCGCATCGAGCCGGGCGACGAAGTCTTCGTGCTCGCCTCGACCAGCTGGATCCGGCAGGTGCTCGATGCGCTGCGGGTGCGTGATCAGCCGGTACGCCGCGTCATCATTGCCGGCGGTGGCCGGGTCGGTCTACGGCTGGCTCGCCAATTGAAGAAGGACTGTCGCGTCAAGATCATCGAGGCCAACCCGACGCGCTGCGAGTACCTGACTTCGCAACTGCCCGGACATGTGCTGGTTCTGAATGGCGACTCGACCGATGAGGATCTGCTGCAGACCGAAAACGTCTCCGAGTGCGACCTGTTCATGGGCCTGACCAGCGACGACGAAGACAACATCATGGCCTGTTTACTGGCCAAGCGGATGGGCGCGCGCCGCGTGCTCGCGTTGATCAACCGAAGCGCCTACGCCGATCTGGTGCAGGGCAGTCAGATCGACATCGCCTTGTCGCCGGCGCAAACGGTGATCGGCGAGTTGCTCGCCTTTGTGCGACGCGGTGATGTAGAAGCCGTCTACAGCCTGCGTCGAGGTGCGGCCGAGGCTCTTGAGGCGGTGGCGCGCGGCGACCGAAAAACGTCCAAGGTGGTCGGGCGCCGCATCGAGGAAATCCCGTTGCCACCCGGCACGCAGATCGGTGCACTGGTGCGCGGCGAAGGCGCCGACGCGCAGGTCATCATTCCGCACCACGACACCGTGATCCACAGCAACGACCACGTGGTCGTCTTCCTGCCACGCAAGCGCATGGTGCGCGAGGTCGAGAAATTGTTCCAAGTCAGCGCCACCTTCTTCTGACCGATGTTGGCCATCCTGCCGGTCCTGAGCATCCTCGGATGGGTGCTCATTTTTTTCTCGGCTGCCATGCTGGTGCCGTTGTCGATGGCATGGCTCGGCAACGAGCCGTCGGCCGCCCAGCACGCATACGGTGGCGCACTCGTGCTGACCCTTCTCAGCGGCATCGCACTGTGGGCCGTGTCACGGCGCAGCCGGCGCGAGTTGAAGCCGCGCGATGGCGTGTTGCTGGTGGTGCTGACCTGGACCGTGCTGCCGCTGTATGCCAGCCTGCCGATGCTCGCGTATTTCTACGCAGCAGGCGCGCCGATCTCATTTACCGATGCCTACTTCGAGGCGATGTCGGGCTTGACGACCACCGGTTCAACCGTGCTGTCCGGGCTCGACATGCTGCCCGGTTCGGTCAACTTGTGGCGTTGTTTCCTGCAGTGGCTGGGCGGCATGGGCATTCTGGTGCTCGCGGTCGCGATCCTGCCGCTGCTCGGCATGGGTGGCAGCCAGTTGTTCCGCGCCGAAACAGCCGGCCCGCTGAAGGATGCCAAGCTGACGCCGCGAATCACGGAAACGGCAAAAGGTCTGTGGACGATCTACGCCGCCGTTTCGATCTTGTGCCTGTTGGCATTCCGGGCCGGCGGCATGAGCTGGTTCGATGCCTGGGTGCACATGTTCGCGACCACCAGCCTGGGTGGCATGAGCAGCCACGACGCCAGCTTCGGCTACTTCAACTCGCCACTGCTCGAATGGATCTGCGTCGTGTTCATGCTGTTTTCGAGCTGCAATTTCGCGGTCTATTTCGTCGCGATCAGAAAGCGTTCGGTCGCTGTCGTCTTCACCGATCCCGAAGCGCGCGGCACCCTCGGGCTGCTGATCGGCGCCAGCCTGTTCGTCAGCGTCTTCCTGTTCGTCAAGGGATCCGCTACCGATCCGCTGGATGCCTTGCGACTGGCCTTCTTCAACATCGTCTCGATCGCGTCGACCACCGGCTTTTCGAGCACCGACTATGGGCAGTGGCCGGTGCTGGTGCCG
>JBBRID010000248.1:0-6265 GCA_038221635.1 Burkholderiales bacterium | reverse complement strand
GGCAAGTAAAATGGGAGTCTATCGAAGAACCAAACACTTCCGGCCGATCCGCCGGCCAGTCGCCAACAAGATCAGAAGGACGGAGCCACCCGATGGCTGGACATTCCAAGTGGGCCAACATCCAGCACCGAAAAGGGCGCCAGGACGAGAAGCGCGGCAAGGTGTGGACCCGCATCATTCGCGAGATCATCGTCGCCGCACGCCAGGGTGGCGGTGAGCCGAAAGAGAATCCGCGGCTGCGCCTGGCGGTCGAGAAGGCGCGCGCCGCCAACATGCCGGCCGACACCGTCAAGAAGAATATCGACAAGGCGACCGGCAACCTCGAAGGCATCACCTACGAAGAGGTGCGTTATGAGGGCTATGGCATCGGCGGCGCGGCGATCATCATCGACTGCATGACCGACAACCGGGTCCGCACCGTCGCCGAAGTACGCCACGCGTTCAGCAAATACGGCGGCAACCTCGGCACCGAAGGCTCGGTGGCATTCCAGTTCAAGCATTGCGGCCAATTCCTGTTCGAACCCGGCACCAGTGAAGACAAGGTGATGGAGATCGCTCTCGAAGCCGGCGCCGAGGATGTGCAGACCGGTGAGGACGGCGTTGTCGAGGTAATCTGTGCACCGGCCGATTTCGAGGTGGTGCAGCAGGCATTCGAGCGCGCTGCGCTGGCACCTGAAGTGGCCGAGGTCACGATGCGCGCTGAAAATGCGGTCGAGCTGTCGGGCGAGGAAGCCCAACGCATGCAGAAACTGCTCGATGTGCTGGAAGATCTGGACGACGCGCAGGAAGTCCACCACAACGCCGAGCTCGATACATGAAGCCGTGGATTTTTATGCGGAGCGCGCGATGAAGGTCCTGGTGATCGGCGGTGGCGGCCGTGAGCATGCGATGGCCTGGAAGTTGCTGCAATCGCCGCGTGTGCAGACGGTATTCGTCGCACCGGGCAATGGTGGAACGGCGCTCGAAGAGCGTCTGCAGAACGTTGCACTGACCGATTTTTCCGAGCTGGCCGATTTCGCCACAGCCGAGAAAGTAACGCTGACCGTGGTGGGGCCAGAAGTGCCACTGTCCGGCGGCATCGTCGACGTGTTCCGCGCACGCGGCCTGCGCATCTTCGGGCCGACGAAAGCTGCCGCGCGGCTCGAGAGTTCGAAGGATTTCGCAAAGGCGTTCATGAAGCGCCACGGCATCCCGACCGCCGCGTACGAAAGTTTCGTCGATCCGGGCGCCGCCCATGCCTACGTGGATGGCCGTGGCGCGCCGATCGTCATCAAGGCCGACGGCTTGGCCGCCGGCAAGGGTGTGGTCGTGGCGACGACGCTGGAAGAGGCGCACCAGGCGATCGACTGGATGCTGGCCACTGACGCGGCCGGCAACAAGCTCGGCGTCCAGCACAACGACATGCCCCGGGTCGTGATCGAGGACTTCCTGCAAGGCGAGGAAGCCAGTTTCATCGTGGTGTGTGACGGCAAACACGTCACGTCGCTGGCGACCAGCCAGGACCACAAGCGCCTGCTCGACGACGACAAAGGGCCGAACACCGGCGGCATGGGCGCCTATTCACCGGCGCCGGTGGTGACGCCGAACGTGCATGCCAAGGTGATGCACGAGATCATCATGCCGACCATCCACGGCATGGCCCGCGAAGGCGAGCCCTTCACCGGATTCCTCTATGCCGGCCTGATGATCGATTCCACCGGACAGCCGTGCACGGTCGAGTTCAACTGCCGGCTCGGCGACCCGGAAACCCAGCCGATCCTGATGCGCTTGAAGAGCGATCTGTTCGAGTTGCTGATGCATGCCACCGACGGCACGCTGGACAAGGTCGAACTCGATTGGGATCGGCGTATCGCGCTGGGTGTGGTGATGGCGGCGGCCGGTTATCCGCTCGATCCACGCAAGGGTGATTTGATCACCGGCATCAAGACCGAGACGCCGGACGCCACGGTCTTCCATGCCGGAACTCAGCTCGATGACGGCAAGCTGCTGAGTTCGGGCGGGCGGGTTCTGTGCGTCACGGTGCTCGGCGATTCGTACAAGCTGGCGCAGCAGCGCGCCTACGAGGTGGTGCAGGACATCCATTTCGACGGTGCCCAGTACCGAAGCGACATTGCGCACCGCGCCATCAAGCGCTAAAAATGATTGATACCCAGCCGGTACGCGAATGTCTGCTTGGATTGCAGCAGAAGGTCGTCGAGTCGATCGAGGCCGAGGAGGGGCAATCCTTTCTGCGCGATGGCTGGACACGACCGCCTGGCGGCCGACTGCAGGGCGACGGCCTGTCGCAGTTGATCGAGGGCGGGCAGTTGATCGAACGCGGTGGCTGCAATTTCTCTCACGTGTTCGGCGACACGCTGCCGGCGTCCGCGACCCAACACCGTCCCGAGCTGGCCGGGGCGGCGTTCGAGGCGATGGGTGTTTCGCTGGTGATGCATCCACACAATCCCTATGTGCCGACCGTGCACATGAATGTGCGAATGTTTGCGGCCAAGCCGGCTGACGCCGAGCCGGTGGTGTGGTTTGGCGGCGGCATGGATCTGACGCCGTACTATGGCTTCGATGGCGATGCCCGCCACTTTCATCGCGTTGCGCGCGATGCGCTGGCGCCGTTCGGCGACGACAAATACCCGCGCTTCAAGCGCTGGTGCGATGACTATTTTTTCCTCAAGCACCGCAACGAGGCGCGTGGCATCGGCGGCATCTTCTTCGACGATTTTTCCGAATTGGGCTTCGAAGGTGGTTTCGCGATGATGCGTGCGGTCGGAGAAGCCTTCATCCCGGCCTGGCTGCCCATCGTGCAGCGGCGCCGCGGCACTGCCTTCGACGAGCGGCAGCGCGATTTCCAGGCCTACCGGCGCGGTCGATACGTCGAATTCAATCTGGTGTTCGACCGGGGCACCTTGTTCGGCCTGCAATCGGGAGGCCGAACCGAAAGCATCCTGATGTCGATGCCGCCGATCGTCAAATGGCGCTACGACTGGCATCCCGAGCCGGGGACGCCCGAGGCCGCGCTGTATACCGATTTCCTGCCGCCGCGCGATTGGCTTGGCGAGCCGCTCGCCGATCGTCCGGCAGGCGCAGCAACGCAGGCAGATCCGGCGGCTCAAAGGCCAAGGGTTTGAACAAGCTTTCCAGCCGGCGAATCGGCCTGTTCGGCGGCAGCTTCGATCCGGTGCACATCGCCCATCTGACGCTCGCGCGCAGCGCGCTGGCAGATCTGACCTTGGATGAGCTGCGCTGGATACCCGCAGGGCAACCTTGGCAGAAGTCGCGCCAGCTTGCCGAGCCGCAGCACCGGGCCGCGATGATCGGGCTGGCAATTACCGATCCGCAGTTGGGTGACCCCCGGTTCAAGCTCGAAACCTGCGAGCTCGATCGACCCGGGCCCAGCTACACGATCGACACTGTGCTCGAATTGCAACAGCGCGAACCCGGCCAGCAGTGGTTCTTGCTGATCGGCCAGGATCAGTACGCCGGCCTGCACAGCTGGCATCGCTGGCGCGAGCTGCTGAAACAGGTTCGCATTGCGGTCGCGATTCGGCCGGGCGCCCCGGTCGAGGTCGACGATGAGGTCGCCCGGCACGGCTTCGAGCGCCTGCAGATGCCACCGGTCGAGCTGTCGTCGACCTTGCTGCGTGAGCGGCTCGCCAATGGCCGGGCAATCACCGATCTGGTGCCCGAGGCCGTGGCAGGCTATATTGACTCCCATCGGCTCTACCGCACACCAGCGGGCTGATCAACCACCCCTCAGGAGCTTAATGGACATCCGCAAACTGCAACGTGCCATCGTCGATGGACTGGAAGACGTCAAAGGTCACGACATTGCTGTCTTCAATACCGAGCACCTGTCGCCGCTGTTCGAGCGTGTGATCATCGCCTCAGGTACCAGCAACCGGCAAACCAAGGCACTCGCGGCCAGCGTGCGCGATGCAGTCAAGGCCAGTGGTCATGGCGTGCTGCGAACCGAGGGCGAAGCCAACGGCGAGTGGATCATCGTCGATTGCGGGGCCGCCGTGGTGCACCTGATGCAGCCGTCGATCCGCGAGTATTACCACCTCGAGGAGATCTGGGGCGACAAGCCGGTCAAGATGAAGTTCGACAACTCGCCACGGCGTCTGGTGAAGGCCGAAAGCGACACTGAAGCCCCGCCCCGCAAGAGAAAGGCCCCCGCCAAGACCACCGTCGCGGCGGCTGCCAAGTCTTTCAAGCCTTCCAAAGCGTCTGCTTCCAGGCCACCAGCGGCCGAAAAGTCTGCTGCCCGGGCGCCCGCAGGCCAATCTGGCAGGACTGGGGCCAAGTCCGTTGCCAGCAAGGCGGTCGGCGCCAAGACGGTCGGTCGCACGGTTCCATCCAGGACGGCACCTGCGAAGACGATCAAGATCGGTGAGCCGACGGCCAAGCGCAAGCCGGTGACAACCGCGCGCAAGACTGCGCTGCGAGGCCCGGCGACAGGTGTAGTTCGGACGGTTGGAGTCAAACGACCTGCTGCCAAGGCCGCACCCAAGGCGGCGACCAAGGCAGTGGCCAAGAGAGCGCCGCGCAAGACGTGAAACTCTGGCTGATCGCGGTGGGGCACCGCCAGCCAGCCTGGGCCGACCAGGCTTACGACGAGTTCGCCAAGCGGTTTCCGCCCGAAGTGAAACTGCAACTGAAAGCGGTGAAGTCGGAAAGCCGGGGTGGCAAAAGCGCCGAACAGTTGATGCAGGCCGAGGCCACGCGCATCGAGGCGGCCATGCCCAAGGGCGTGCGCCGCATCGTGCTCGACGAAACCGGTAGCCGGGTCACGACGCTGCAACTCAGCGAGCGGCTGCAGTTGTGGATGGCCGGCGGCCGCGATGTGGCCTTGTTGATCGGCGGACCCGACGGCCTCGCCGCTTCATTGAAGGATACGGCCGACGAACGGCTGCGGTTGTCGGATCTGACCCTGCCACACGCGTTTGCACGCATCCTGCTCGCGGAGGCGTTGTACCGTGCCTGGACGGTCATGACCAGTCATCCTTACCATCGGGAATGAAGTGGCCAGATCGGGTGGTCCGTGCCCGTCGTCGCGTTGTACTGATCAGCTCTACTGGAGAAGTCCATGCTCCCTCCTCAGTTCATCTACCTGGCCTCGGCCAGCCCGCGCCGGTCTCAGCTGCTCGATCAATTGGGCGTCAGCTACAAGATGCTGCTGGCCGATCGGCATGAGAACGTCGAGAAACTCGAAGCCGAGCGAAGCAATGAATTGCCTGCAGACTATGTGCGCCGGGTCGCCAAGCTCAAGCTCGATGCGGCGCGCAGGCGACTGCAACTTCGCCAGTTGCCACCGGCAGCTATCCTCACGGCCGACACCACGGTGGCGTTGGGCCGACGCATTCTCGGCAAACCGGCCAATCCGGATGAGGCACGCGAGATGCTGCTCGCCCTTGCTGGCCGAACCCACCGGGTGCTGACTGCCATTGCGGTGAGCGCCGGCCCGCATTCGCTGATCGCGTTGAACATCACCTGGGTCGAATTCAGCCGCTTTTCGGCGCTGGCGATCGATTCTTACGTCGACAGCGGGGAGCCCGCGGGAAAAGCCGGCGGCTATGGGATCCAGGGCAAGGCTGCTGCCTGGGTCAAACACATCAACGGCAGCTACAGCGGGGTAATGGGCCTGCCGCTGCACGACACCGCGGTTTTGTTGCGGCAGGCAGGGTTGCGAATCTGATCCGGTGACGGGAGACGAGCCCCGCCTCGCATACCATGGCATCCATGCAGGACATCTTGATCAATTGGACGCCACAGGAAACCCGGGTTGCGGTGGTGGAAAACGGCGCGGTACAGGATCTGTACATCGAGCGGACGCTGGAGCGTGGCCTGGTCGGCAATGTCTACGCGGGCCGGGTGGCTCGCGTCTTGCCCGGCATGCAGTCGGCATTCATCGATATCGGTCTCGAGCGGGCGGCTTTCCTGCATGTGGCTGACGTCAACATCAACGGCGGCAATGGTCGCGCCGAGCACGGCACGAATGGCGGGCCGGTCGTTCCCATCGAGCGCCTGGTCTTCGAGGGCCAGACACTGACCGTGCAGGTCGTCAAGGATCCGATCGGCAGCAAAGGTGCCCGGGTGTCGACACAGGTGAGCATCGCCGGGCGCTTGCTGGTTTTTCTGCCGCACGACGACCACATCGGCATCTCGCAGAAGATCGGCTCGCAGGAACTGCGCGAGCAACTGCGTACGCGCATGAACGGGCTCGTGCAATTGGCCGATGGCACCGCCACCGGTGGCTTCATTCTGCGCACCA